>JAJOLG010000063.1:0-1720 GCA_021129445.1 Candidatus Altimarinota bacterium
CTTTTGAAAAAAACAATGTTTCAAATACTTCAAAATCACTGAATTGATAAAAAATTATTTTGAAAAAGTGTTATAATTGCCTCAAAATGACCAAATACTGAAATATTTTTAAATGAAAGTTATGTAAAAAACATCGATGAAATTTTTACAGAATTTAAAGAAAAAATTTCAAATTCAGACTTTTTAGAAAAATTTAATGAGAAAATATGAAAAGATGAAGAATGAAAAACACTTTTAAATAAAAGAATAGAATTTATAAAAAAATATCAGCCAAATAAAATTATTGACATAAAAAAAGAAATCCTTTTAATAAAAATGTGAAAAAATTTACAAGATTATGAAGAAGTAAATTATAAAAATATTTTTAATGAATATATTCAAAATTTTGAATATAATGATGAAAAAATAGAAAAAGAAGTTGATGAAATTTTGAGAAAAAAAATAAACACCTTTGAAATTTTAAAATAAAATTATGAACAAAATAGAAAAAAAATATTCGGATTTTAGAAATCAAATTGAAAATTTGCCAAAAACTCATTATATTGAGGAATTTGACACATATTTTCAAAAATATTTATTGGAAAAAAATATCCAACTTGAAAATTTTTCTTCTGAAAAAGAATTTCAAAATTATATTCAAGACATGTTGCATTTTTTTAAAACAATTGAATTATGAGAAAAACTTACAGAAAATTTAGATGTAAAATATTTTTCAGATATTTCTGATATTTTTCATCAAAAAATCGACAACTTGTTATCTGTTTGATATAAATGAGATGATATTTATGAAGACTTTTTAAAATTTGAAAGAGAGGAAATTTGCAATGATTGTAATCAAGCAATTTCGGATATTTTAAAAAATAAAATACAAAATAAAAAATAAATTTGTTTTTTCAAAAAAACAAATTATTATTTTTTTGCTTAACTGAAAAAATTAAAGAATTTAGATTTAAAGATTAAAATTTTTATCAAAACTCAGAGAATTTGGAAGAAAAGTATTTTATAAAAATTTTAATTTATTAAAAATGAACAACAAATTATTCGTAACAAGTATTGAATGGTCTACAACTGAAGCTGAATTAACAGAATTATTTTCTGAATACTGAACAGTAACTGAATCAGTTATTGTAAAAGACAGAGAAACTGGTAGATCAAGATGATTTTGATTTATCACTTTTGAAACTGAAGAATCAGCATCTGCTGCAACTTCTGCTGATTGAGTTGAATTAAATTGAAGAAATTTAATTGTAAAAATCGCTGAACAAAGAGAAAGAAGATAATCTTAAAAAATTATTAAAAATCCAGAAAATTTTTTCTGGATTTTTTGTTATGAAAACTTTTAAAAATAAAAAAACAACATACTTTAACACATAAATATCTTTCAAAACTCTCAAAAAATTTTCTTAATATCCAAAACCTTCTCATTTTCAATATTTTCATCAAAAACTCAAAAAACAGTTCATCATTTTCAAGAAATATCTGAAAGTATTGCTCAATTTTCTAAAAAAATTTTAATAAATTTTTCCAAATCTGGAAAAATTGTTTTTATTTTTTTCTGTGATTTTAGATAAATTTCACCTTTACAATTGTCAGTTAAAATTCAACTAAAACCACTTTTTTTACATTCAATTAAACTTTCTTCTAAAATTTTTCCAAAAAAATCTTTTTCAATAAAAATATATTTTGGAATTAAAATAAAAATTTTTTTATTTGAAAAAAA
>JAJOLG010000063.1:1820-26613 GCA_021129445.1 Candidatus Altimarinota bacterium
TTGAAAAAAAATTTTCTCGAGTTGAAAAAAAATTTTCAAAACAAAAACTTTTTCATCAAAAAAATTTTTCCAAAAAATCAAAAAATTTTTCTTCAAAATCCTGTTCAGATAAATTTATTTTCCAAAAATCATTCAAAAATTTCATTGTTTCAAAAGCATTTGAAACAGCTCATCACAATCAAGAATGAAGTGGAATATTTTTTTCAATTGTAATTTTTATTCAATTTGGCTTTGTTCATTTATTTTTTTTAGCAAAAAATTTTTGCATTTCTTTTGCAACAAAAAAACAAATATTATTCGCATTTGTCGGGAATTTTATTTTTCACTTTCAACGAATTTCAATTGATCAAGAATTTTTTGAATTAACTTTTTCTTCAAAAAAAATTTTATCAAAAAGATTTATTTTTTGAGAAAAATAAATTTTATCTTTTCAGTTTTGGGTTAAAATTGACACCACTTTAAACAACTCTTTTTGTCATTCTGAACGAAGCGAAAAATCTTTAAATCATTTGGATACTGCATTTCATCAGAATGACATTAAATTTAATGATTTTGCTCAATTATTATCAAAAAAACTTCAAAACAATAACTCAGCAGAGGGAATTATTCTTGCAAACGACTTTATTTCAAAGATTTTTTCCACTTAATTTAAAATTTTTAAATTTCTAATTTTTTCTTTTCAAAAGTCTTTTTGTAATTTTTGCAAAATTTCATATTTCAAAATTTGCAATTCGTTGGAAACCGCAGGATTGCTTCATTTTACATACAAAAATCAATTTTGAATTTTTTCACATTTTGTAAAATTCAAAAATTTTTCTCACATCAGATCCGCGAGATGAAATTTAAACCTTCAAAAAATAATCAAACTTTGGGAAATATCTCAAAGTCAATATTTATCAATTGAAGAATTTATCAAATCTCACAGTTTCTCCATTCACCTTTTTCTTCTTCAAAAATCTGAATTTCAAAAATTACTCGCAAACTCAGAATCCATCGGTAAAACAGACTTACTTAAATTTTTATTATAATTATTTTTTTTACCATAATTCATAATAAAAAAAATTATTCTATTTCATTTTCTAATTTTTCAATCACTTTTTCAAAAATTTTATAAGAAATTGCTCTTTCAAAATCTCAAATTTCTCAATTTTCAGTCAAAGTTTTTAAAATTTCTAAAAATAATTTATCAAGACCAGGAATAGGTTTCCAAGAATTATGATCAATAACCGTCTCCAAAACCCCCTCTTTTTCCAAAATCGCAACCGAATAAATTACATTTATCCAATCAAAAATTTGTTGATGAAATTTATTTTCAATTTGCACAGAAAGTCATAAATTTTGAATTCATTTTTCACTAATTTTCATCGCAATTTTCTCATTTGCCAAATCAGAAATAGGCACAAGAATTGCAAGAATAAAGTCAGAAGGTACATTTTTTTCAATCAATCAAGTCACCAAAGACACGATAAAATCTTTATCTCTGTCATTCAAAAATTTCTTAATTACATCTCATAAACCATCATCAAAAACTTTGGCTTTCGCTTCATCTTTTTTTAATTGTTTAGATGCTTTTTGTGAAGCTTTCGCCTTTTCTTTGTAGGCTTCATTTAATTTTTCAGCCTGCTCTGGCGACTGAACTCACGCTTCTGCCGAACTATCAATATCTCATCAAAAAATTTCTGGGGACATAAATTTTATTTATTTTTTTCACTATCTTCAATAGAAAACTTTCTAATTATTTTTGTCAAATCTCTATCAAGTTTTTCAATTTTCATAAACATATGCAAAATTATAAAAAACAAAATCATAATTATCAATAAAAAAAATGCTTTTACAGAATCCTGAATTCATGTAATTTGTGCAAAAATTTCTATTGATTGCGGATAAGCTCATAAAAATCAGAAAAATCACCAAAAAAATGTCCAAAAAATTATCTCTCTCCACGTTTTTTTTCATTTTAACCACAAAAAAATTCATCTCAAAACGAAAATTAATGCAATTACCGGAATTATGATTTTATAAATTGGCATTTTTTTATTTAATTAACGAATGTAAAAATAATTTTAAAAGAGTTTTAAGTCAATTTATCAAAGATTGCCCTTTTGATTGCGAATATTTTGTGTATTTTACAGAAATCTGCACTTCTTTAAATTTTAAATTATTAGAGTGGATTTTTTGAATAATTTCCGAACAAAACTCATATCAATTATTTTCAATTTTAACTTTTTGTAAAGCCTTTTTAGAAAATGCCTTAAAACCGCTTTGACTATCAGAAACATAAAGTCAGAAAAAAAACCAAGTTATTAAATTTCAAATTTTATTAAAAATAATACGATAAACCGGCATTTTTTGCAAATTTAAAAAACGACTTCAAATCACAACTTCGCATTCTCAATTTAAAATCGGATCAACTAATTTTTGAATTTCATCAGGATTATGCTGTCAATCGGCATCAATTGTCACACAAATTTCCGCTCATTTTTGCAAGGCAAAATCAAATCAAGTTTGAGTCGCAGCACCAGCTCATTTGTTGATAAAATGGGAAACAAAAGAAATTTTTCATTGATTTTTCAAATCTTCCAAAATTTTTTTAGTTCAATCCGTGCTTCAATCATCAACAACAATAATATTTTTGTATCATAAATCAAAAATTTTTTGTACCACTCAAAAAATTTTTTGTTCTTCATTAAAGGCCGGAATTATTATGAAAATTTTTTTATTTTGCATTTAATTTTTTAAACTCTAAAAATTTTTTCTTCCAAATAATTTATCAACTTATTTTTCTCAAATTCAACTTTTTCCTGCTCTTTTTTTCAAGCTCAATTTTTTCTAACTTTCACAGTTCAATCATTCAAACGGCTTCATAATTCTTCTCAAATATCTTGATCTAAAATAATATTCGCTTTGCATCACATCAAATCCGCCTGCATCATTCTTTTCGGCATCGGTCATTTATTTTGATCTAAAAATACAAAATCATACTTATCCCAAATTATTTTTTTCAATTGCTTGTAATGCTCTGCTAAATTGTATTTTGACGAATCAACAACAGGCAAAATCGCCAAATCGTAAGCTTGTAAATTCGCTGGATAATTAAATTTAAAATGCTCGTTTCACTCATTATCTTTAAACATTTCCAAATTTTCAAAAATAATCGCAAGCAAAATCCTATCAACTCAAAAAGTTGGCTCAACCACAAACAAATCTTCTCTTCAATGCTGATTTTTCATATCATAAGTTCAGCGATTTGCAAGTCCTCAAATTTCCATCCATCACCATGGGAATTTATATTCTGTGTCAACAGTTCTTTTTGAATAATGTGCCAAATCGTCTTTTGATAAATCTCTAAAACGAATATTTTCCTCAGAAAATCATAAAATTTCAAGAAAAAATTCTTTTTGTTTTTCCAGCCAAAACTCAAAAGATTTATCATTTTCTTCGTCAGATTGAGAAAAATATTCAATTTCTGCCATATAAAATTCTTTCCTTCTAAACAAGGAATTTTGAGCCCCAGAAATTTCTTTTCTGTATCATTTTCAAATTTGTGCAATTCAAAGTGGGAAATTTCAAGAAATTTTTCAATTATTTTTCATAATTTCAAGTCAATCGGCAAAAATATTTTGTGCTGTTTCTGGCCTCATCAAATCTAAGGTGTTTAGCTCAAACATCAGTTTTTCTTCCTCAATTTCTAATTCATGAGAAACTCTATTTTCTCAATCTCATTTAAAAATCACATTATTTTTTTCAAAAAAATTTTTATAAAAATTAACAGTGTTCACAACTTCAATTTTAGGAAATTGATCCTCAATTAATTTATCACATCTGTGTTTCAAGCCACTTTCTGGATTTCTGATAATGTAATCAAAAAAAGTTTTTGTATGCCCAGACTTATCCAAAAGCTCTCTTTTATTGATAGTTGGACCATCCATCAAAAAAACATTTTCCTCAGAATTTACAAAAAATTTTCTCCATAAATCCAAAAATTTATTTGTAAACAAAACCCCAGCATTTGAATAATTATAAGCTCATTCCATCCCTCAAATCCCAGTAAATGCCGGTTCAATTATTGCATTTTGTTTTAAAATATTTGCAAATTGCTCAATTGTTATTTCTGATTTTTTCATATTTTATTTATTATTGACTTTTTATTTTGCACTCCTTCATTTAATTATTTAATTTTATCCACCAAAAACCCCTTTAAATCCTTAATTTTTATTCTCACTTGCTCTCAATTATCCCTATTTCTCACAGTCACAGTCCCAAAATATGCATCATTTGGCTCATCTCACTCACCCAAAGTATCAAAATCAACCGTCACACAAAAAGGTGTTCAAATTTCATCCTGCCTCGCATACCTTCTTCAAATACTTCATTTTTCATCAAGTTCACAAGCAAAATCCATTTTTAACATATCAAAAATTTCTTCTGCCTTTGGTGTAAATTTCTTTATTAAAGGCAAAATCGCACACTTCACAGGCGCAATTTTTGGATCAAGTTTAAAAATCACAGATCAATCCTCTTTTTCAAAATAAGCTTCACAAATAACAGCCAAAACCGCTCTATCAAGTCCAAAAGATGGCTCAATCACATGCGGAATAAATTTTTCATTTGTTTGAGAATTTCTAAATTTTAACTCTTGCCCAGAAAATTTGTCGTGCTGAGAAAGGTCAAAATCCGTTCTGTAAGCCAATCAAGTTAATTCTTTAAAACCTCAAAATGGAAAATTATATTCAATATCAACTGTTCTTTTTGAATAATGCGATAATTTTTCTTTTGAATGTTCAAAAAATCTAAAATTTTTCTCAGATAATCAAATATTTTTACAAAAATTTTTCATATCATTTTGCCATTTTTCAAAAATTTCTTCCCAATTTTTCTCTTCAATAAAGTATTCAATCTCCATTTGTTCAAACTCTAAAAGTCTAAAAGTAAAATTTCACGGAGTAATTTCATTTCTGAAAGATTTTCAAATTTGAGCAATTCAAAAAGGAAAATTTTGACGAGTGTTATCCAAAACATTTTTAAATTCCAAAAAAATTCACTGAGCAGTTTCTGGTCTTAAAAAAATTTTTTCAGACTCTCAAATTTTTCACATTTCCATTTCAAACATTCAAGAAAATTTTCTCACATCAGTTAAATTTTCAGATCAACATTTTTCACATTTCAAGGAATTTTTATGAATAATTTTTGTCATTTCTTCAAACGGAAGTCCTTCTGGATCCACTCATTCAAGCTGATTTTCAATCAAATGATCAGCCCTAAAACGACTTTTGCAATCACGACAATCCGTCAAAGCGTCATTAAATCAAGTCGCATGCCCACTCGCCTCCCAGGTTTTCGGATTCAACAAAATCGGTGAATCAATTCAAACAATATCCCTCCTCGCTTGCACAAAATTTTTCCACCAAAAATTTTTAATATTATTTTTAATTTCAACCCCGTAAGGTCAATAAGTATAAGTATTTGCAAAACCTCAATAAATTTCAGATGCAGGAAAAATTATTCATTTTCTTTTACAAAATGAAACAATTTTTTGCATTTTTTCCTTGTCTAAAATATTTTTTTTCATAAAATTTTATTTTTTTAAATTAAAAAAATTTTTTTTTAGTATGCAAAAAAATTTTTAAAAATATTAAAAAATCTCCATAAAATGGAGATTTATAAAAAAATTTAGTTTAAAAAATTATTTTTCAATAAATAAATGAAACTTTATAGTCTCAATCTCATTTCCATCCTCATCCAAAGATGTAATTTTATAAGTATTTTCCTCTCAAACTTTCGCATTTCACCATTCTTCTGCTATTCTAAAAATAAAATTTTTATCTCATTTTTTAAATGATTTCAAAACATAATCTCAAACCTGAATTTTCGTTGCTCAACTTGATGCAATTCATTTGATTTCCAAAGCCTGCCCTTCTGGTAATTTTACAAATTCTCAATCTTTATGAGAAATAATTTGCAAAGTTTGTTCTAATTTTAAATCAGAAGTATTTTTAACAGTTTTTTCTTCATTTTGGATAGTTTCTCAAGTTGAAGTTTTTTTAGGTTCCTCTTTAATTTTAACATTTATTTTAAACTCTTTTTCCGCAAATTTAATTCAATCTTCATCAAAAACCTCAACCTTATAAATATTTTCTCACTCTTTCAGATTTTTCCATTTTAATGCTCAATTATATCTCCAATCAAATTTTCACGGAATAAATTTTCATAATTTCCATCAATTCACTTTTACAGAATTTGTTCAAGATGGTACTTTTCACGATAAATGAACAATTTCATCTTTAAAAATCTCAAAATTTGTATCTTCATTTGAAAGTGTAATTTCTCATTTATGCTCTGCTTTTTTTACCACAGCTTTTTCCACTTTTTCTTCTGCTTTTACAAGTTTTCAAGTAGAAGTTTTTTCAGAAATTTTTCAAGTTCACGAAGAAATCTCTTGCACTTCTGCAATATTTTTTAATTCAGAAGTTTCATTTATTTTTCAATTATTTAAATAATTTTTTTCATACCACGAAGAAAGTTTAAATTCGTCATTTATCGCACGAACCGATGGCAAAGTTCAAATTTTTAAAGAATCAAAATCAGAATCAGACATTACCAATTCTTGTCAAACTCAAATTTTCATTTTTCACAAAACTTTTTTTCAATCAAAAAATTCCACATCGACACCTCATTCAATCACCCTTACAGAATTTCAATTTACAGAAAAAACTCAATCTTTTGTTGATAAAAGCATATTTCAAGATTTTACTTTAAAATAAGATTCAGGATTTATCATTCTCTCAACCAAAAACCAAACTCTTCATTCTGGAACAACAATTTTGACTTGTGATGAAGAATTTGTTGATTGCAATTTATCAATCAAAATAATCGCTCATTTATCAAGATTTATCTTACTTTTTGACAATAAATCAATAGATGCAAATTTTGAAGTTTTGATGATATCTCATTTAAAAAGTTTTATTTTTTTAGAAATAAAATTCCAATTTTCAGTTCAGGACAACATTACATAAGTCCCTTTTTCTCACGGATTTAAAGTTGCAAAAGTATTTTTGAAATACTCTTTTTTCAAAATTATACTTTGAAATGCAAAGATTATCCCAACAATAATTGAAATAATTATTAAAAATGGTAAAAAATAAGAAAAAAAACTTTTTTTTGGCGGTCTTGGTCTGTACATAATTTATTTTTTAATTTACTTTTATAGATTTTGCCTTTTTATAAGATTTTCATTTTTTTGCTCAAAAATACAAATATTTCGCAGATTTTAATCAAAATCTCAAAACATTATAAGTTGTGTAATCAAGCGTTTTATTAACATAAATCACAACTTTTGCCTTTATTTTTCAATTTTGTTTAATCAGCTCAATATCATTAAATTTTTTAATATTTTTTCAATTTACATCAAAATTTACAAAATCAATATAATCTCAACCTTTTCAATACAATCTC
The DNA here is from genome assembly GCA_021129445.1 of Candidatus Altimarinota bacterium. Taxonomy (GTDB): domain Bacteria; phylum Patescibacteriota; class Gracilibacteria; family JAJOLG01; genus JAJOLG01. The sequence goes on from JAJOLG010000063.1 coordinate 9,273, forward strand.
AAAACCAATTTTTCCTCAAATTTATTTACATTTTTTATTTTCAAAACGCTATATCAATTTTCATTATCTAAAATACTAACCCTTGATGAATTTAATTTTAACATTTGATCCAAAATACTTCATTTTAAATCTAAAACAAATTCATATTTTGTCACATTTTCATAAGATTTTGCCAACCAAGAATATTGAGCAGGCGATTGTTCTGCCAAAATTTGTCAATATTGTGAGAAAAATATTCAAAATGCGATGATTATTGAAAAAATTTTTTTCATATTAAAAAATTATTTTTTTTACATTAAAAAAATTTTTTTTTGATTATGCAAAATTTTTTTTTAAAAAATTAAAAAACTAAAAAAAATAATGAACAAAAAAATATTTTTTATCGGAATTTGAGGAATTTGAATGTCTGCTTTGGCAAGGTTTTACAAGGCAAAATGATTTGAAGTTGCTGGATCCGATGCAGAAAAAACTTCAATTACCGAGGAATTAATTTCTGAATGAATTGATGTTAAAATCTGACATTGCCCAGAAAATATCACCTGAAATGAAGAAAAAATTTTTTATACAGAAGCAATTTCTGAAAAAAATATTGAATTTCAAAAAGCGAAAAAATTGAAATTAAATTTAAAAACTTATTTTGAATGAGTTTGAGAAATCTCGAAAAAATACAAAACAATCGCAGTTGCCGGAGCTCATGGAAAATCCACTACAACTGCAATGATTGCAATTTTACTGCAAGAACTCGGACTTTCGCCATCTTGCATCGTTTGAACAAAAGTTCCAAATTTTGGAAATAAAAATTTTTTGGTTTGAGATTGAGAATTTTTAATCGTTGAGGCTTGCGAATATCGCGAAAGTTTTTTAGATTTGGAAATTTTTTGAGAAGTAATTTTAAATATTGAAGCTGAACATTTGGATTATTATTGAACCGAAGAAAAATATTTTGAAGCATTTAAAAAATTTTACAAAAAAATTCCAAAAAATTGATTTTTAATTTGGAATAAAAATTGTAAAAATTCAAAAAAAATTTTTGGAGAAGAAGAGAAAAAAATTAAAGAACTTGAAAAAAAATTTATTCAAAATGAAAAAAATTTTGAAGAATGAAAAAAATTTTTGGAAAAAAAAATAACTTGAATTAAAGGTGATTTAAAAAAAATCCCAGACTTTCAAATCCCTTGAAATCACATAAAATTCGATGTTTTGTGTGCCGTGAAAGCGGTGGAAAAAATTTTACTTTCAATGGACAGAAATGAAGAAAATTTAAAAAAAATCTTCAAAATTTTTTGAGAAAACAAAATTCGTGAAAAACATTTTTTTGAAGGAAAAAAATTTTTTTGCGGAAGATGATTGAAAAATAAAAATTTTAAAATTTTACAAAAAAAATTTTCTTGAACTTGGAGAAGATTTGAAATTTTGTGAAAAGTTTGAAAATCAACAATAATTTCGGATTATGCCCACCACCCAGCCGAAATTATCGCAACTTTAAAATCTGCAAAATTAAAATTTCCAAATCAAAAAATTATCACAATTTTTGAACCTCATCAATATTCAAGAACAATTGAGCTTTTTGACGATTTTTGCAAAAGTTTTTGAGATGCCGATTTGGTGATAATTCCATCAATTTATAAAGTTCGCGACAAAGACGAAGATGTGAAAAAAATGTCTCCAAAACAGCTTGCAGATTGAATTTTAGAAATTTCTTGAAATTCAAAATTTTTGGATTGATATAATGAAACTGAAAAATTTTTGAGAGAAAACTTTGAAAACGATGAAAATATTTTGATTTTTATGGGTGCATGAGATATTGATAATTTGGCGAGGAAATTTATTGGAAAATAATTTAAAAAATGTCAGAACTTAAAGAAACACTTCAAACAACGGCAAGTTATATTTCTGAATTAGAAAAAAATTGAATAAAAACTTTAAAAGATTTATTTTTAAATTTTCCGAGAACTTATCAAATTTTCAATAATTCAAACAATTTCAAGGAATTAAGAGCTGATCAATTAAATAATTTTTTTGCAACAATTATAAGAAAAAATACTCAGCAAACTCGCAATTTTAAGACGCTTTACAAGATAACAATCAGCGATTGAAACTGAAATTTAGCAGAATGTGTTTGGTTCGCAAAACCATTTTTTTGGGAAATGTTAAAAACTTGAAGAAAATATTTTTTTGTCTGAAAAGCACAAGAAAATTTTTGAATTTTACAAATTTCTGCCCCAAAAATTGAAATAAATAATTCTGATTTTTGATGAAAAGAAATTTCGCCAGTTTATCGTCAATATTGAAAAAAAATCACTTCCGATTGGCTCAGGCAGAAAATTTCTTTAAATTTAAAATTGGTTAATAATTTATTTTTAGAAAATTTACCAAAATCAGTAATTGAAAGCGAAAAACTGATTTGAAGAGCAGAAGCAATAAAAATTTTACACAATCCAAAAAACCCAGAAGAACTTGAAAAAGCCAAGGAAAGAATAGCTTTTGAAGAATTATTTTTTTTACAAAAAAATGCACTTTTAAAAAAAGAGGAAATAAAAAAATTGTGAGATGTGCAAAATATTTCTGTAAAAATGAATGTGGATTTTGTAAAAAAATTTTTTGAAAGTTTGGAGTTCACACCTACAAATGCACAAAAAATTGCAATTTATCAAATTTTGAAAGACATGGAAAGAAAATTCCCAATGAATAGACTTTTGGAATGAGATGTTTGATCTTGAAAAACACTTGTTGCACTAGTTTCTGCGATGAATACAGTTTTATGAAAAAAAGAGGTTGCGATAATGTCGCCAACCGAAGTTTTGACAAGACAACATTTTGCATCGATGACAAAAATGATAGAAAATTTTGAGAAAAAATTTCCAGAATTTAAATGAGTTTTTAAAACTTGACTTTTACTTTGAGCACACACACCAAAACAAAAACAGGAAATTTTGTTAAAATTGATGAATTGAGAAATAAATATTTTAATTTGAACACATTCATTGATAACCGAAACTGTGCAATTTCCAGATTTAGGGCTTGCAATAATTGACGAACAGCATAGATTTTGAGTTGAGCAACGCGAAAAAATTAAAAAATGAAAACCGATTCATATTTTGAATATTACTGCCACTCCGATACCAAGAACATTGGCTTTGGTGGCATATTGAGACCAGGATATTTCATATTTAAATGAAATGCCAAAATGAAGAAAAATAATAAAAACATCTGTTTGTCAGCAAAAAGACAGAGAAAAAACTTTTAATTTTATTCGAGAAGAAATAAAAAAATGAAGACAAGTTTTTGTAGTTTGCCCACTAATCCAAGAAAATGAAAAACTTGAATTAAAATCAGTAGTTGAAGAAACCGATAGGTTGAAAAATTTTTTTCCAGAATTTAAAATTTTGAGTATGCACTGAAAATTAAAATCCAAGGAAAAAGATGAAATAATGCAAAAATTTAAAAATAAAGAGGCTAAAATTTTGGTTTCAACTTCGGTTATCGAGGTTTGAGTTGATGTTCCAAATGCAACAATTATGATTATTGAATGAGCTGAAAGATTCGGTTTATCACAACTTCATCAATTTCGTGGAAGAGTTTGAAGGTGAGAGCATCAAAGTTATTGTTTTTTGTTTGTAAGTTGAGATAAAAATCCAGAAGAAATCGCAAGATTAAATGCACTTCAAATACACTCATGAGGTTTACAACTTGCAGAAATTGATATGAAATTAAGATGAGCCGGTGAAGTTTATTGAGTTCGTCAATCTTGAATTCCTGATTTAAAAATGGCGAGTTTTAATGACCATAAAATGGTTTTGAGAGCAAGAAAAGCTGCGGAAAAATTTTTGGGGATGGATGAAAATTTTTGTGAATAAAAAAAATTTTTGACTAGTTGGAAAAAATTTTTTTTATTTAAATGCAAATTTTTTGGTTTTAATAGCAAGTGTATTACTTTTATTACCATCAACAGATTTGATTAAAAAATAAAAAATTTTTATACAAAATTAATGCTTTTTATTTATTTACTGATAATAATTACACCAATATTTATAATTTATATAAAATAATTTTAAAAAAAATATGAAAACATCACAAAAAAAATCAAAATGAATAATTGTAAAAATCGTTGCATTATTTGCAGTGGTTTGAATCATTTTACTTGCTTTAAGTCCTCTTTTGGTTTTGTTTACTGATAAATAATCATTGATTTAATGAAAGATATTGCAAAAAAAACAAGAAAAAAATCATCAAAAAAAAATATTGCAAAAATCCCTGAATGACAATACAGGGAAATTATTTGAATAATTTTTTTCATTGTTGCATTATCGCTTTTCTTTATTTTATTAGGAAATTCGTGAATTGCCTGAGAATATATTCAAAATTTTTTGAGATCACTATTTTGAATATGAGCAATTTTAATTCCTGTAATTTTAACAATTTCCTGAGCATTTTTATTTTTTGTAAACCATTTTAAATTCACATTTCACAGAATTTTATGACTTTGACTTTTTTTCATTTGAATATTGACTTTAATCCACCTTTGAACTGATTTTAAATCCTCTTTTGAAAAATTAAAAGATTACTGATGAATGTTTTGATTTACATCATCTTTTATTTTAAGATCTTTATTTTGAGACTTTATAGCACACATTGTTGGATTTGGAATTATTTTTATTTCAATACCATTAATTTTTGATATGTCAATAAAAGAAATGTTTCAAGCTATTTTTAAACCATTGACAAAAGTTAGAGAAAAAACTGAAAATGTTGAAGATGCTGAATTTGCTCAATCAAAAATTCAAGATATTCAAGCAATTGAATTTCAAGAAACACAAAAAATTAAATGACCTGCTGTTTCAATTATTAAACCAAAACAAATTGAAATTGCTGAGGTAAAAAATATTTCTGATGAAAATGAAAAAATCGAAGAAGCTAAAATAAAAAAACAAATTGAAGAAATTTTACCAAAAGAAGACTCAAAACCTAAAATTCAAATGAAAAAACCTGCTTCGTGATGAATAAAAATTTCAAATTTTACATGAAAAGAAAAATGGGAGTTTCCATCTTTGGATTTATTGGAAAATAAAGTTGATGATAATTATCCTGATGATACAAAATTGGAAAAAGCTGCATTAAATATTCAAACAAAACTTTCTCAATTTTGAATTGAAGTTGATGTTATTAATGCAAGAGTTGGACCAACTGTGACACAATTTACACTAAATCCAGCAGAATGAGTAAAGGTTTCAAAGATTTTAGGGTTAAAAGATGATTTAGCAATGGCACTTTCTGCAAAAGCAGTTCGTATTGAGGCTCCAATCCCATGACAACCCTATGTTTGAATAGAAATTCCAAATGAAGCTAGGTCGATAGTGTATTTAAGAGAAATTTTAGAATCTGAGGAATTTAAAAAATGAGATTCAAAATTAAAATTATGTTTTTGAAAAGACATTTCCTGAAACCCTGTCGTTGAAGATTTATGAAAAATGCCTCATATGTTGATTGCTTGAACCACTTGATCGTGAAAATCAGTGTGAATGAATACATTTTTAATCTCTTTAATGTATCAAAACCCTCCAACAGATCTTAAATTTATCATGATTGACCCAAAAATGGTAGAGCTTTCGTGATATAATTGAATTCCATATCTTTTAACACCGGTAATTACAGATGCAGATAAAGCATTAGCATCATTAAAATGGTGAGTTTCTGAAATGATGAGAAGATATACTGAATGTAAAGAAAAATGATACAAAAACATTCAAGAATATAATGAAAATGAAGAAACAAAAATGCCAAAAATTGTAATTGTGATTGATGAACTTGCTGATTTAATGATGAGAGAATTTAAAAAAGACACAGAAACCGCAATCGCAAGAATTGCACAAATGGCAAGAGCTGTTTGAATGCATTTAATAATCGCAACTCAAAGACCAACTGCTGATGTTTTAACCTGACTAATTAAAGCAAATATCCCAACTCGTGTATCATTTGCTGTAAAATCATCGATTGATTCAAGAATAGTTTTAGACACAATGTGATGAGAAGATTTACTTTGAATGTGAGATATGATGTACATAAATTCATCGCTCCCAAAACCAAAAAGAGTTCAGTGAATTTTTATTTCTTCAAAAGAAATAAAAAATGTTGTTGATCATATTAAACTTGCGAAAGAACCAGAAGATGAAGAAAATTGAGATTTTCAAGAAGACATCACAGCTGAGTCAACTCAGGCAAATTCGCTTTCTTGATCATGATGATTTTCTGCACCATGAGTTTGAGCGATAGATTTGGATGCAATTGCATCAGCTTCAAAACAAGATGAAAAAGTCTGAGAGGCAATCGCTGTAATTCAACAAACATGAAAAGCATCTGCGACATTCCTTCAAAGAATGATTTGAGTTGGGTATGCGAGAGCTGCGAAAATTTTGGATATTTTGGAAGAGCAGTGAATTGTTTGACCTGCGAATTGAGCAAAACCGAGAGAGGTTTATTTGGAAAAAAATTTAGAATAATTAAAAAAAACAAAAATTATTTTTTACACTTATCTTCTCAAATACAATCAAAAAACTGACAATTAAGTTTTTAAAATAAAACAAATTAAAAAATCACATTTAATGCGATTTAAACTTTTTTGGAGGTGCCAGCGGGATTCGAACCCGCGATAACGGTGTTGCAGACCGATGCCTTACCACTTGGCGATGGCACCAAAAAGTAGGAATAATTTAATTTTTTTTATTTTTTAATCAAGTAAAAAAATATTTTTTCTCGAAGAAAATATTATTTTTTACAATTTTTTCTAACCATATTGCCACAATCAAACACCTCATGCTAAATTTACAAACTCATATTGCGGATATTTTGAAGCAAGCTGTTTTTGAACATACCCCGAACTTCATCAAGAATGACAATAAAGCACAAAAATCGTCCCGTCTGGATACTCTCAACTTTCAAACATTTCATTAGAAATTGGCACAGTTTCCTGCCCTTCAATAGGATGATTTATCATATCAACAAGCACAATTTTATCTCACAACTCCTCTTTTTTCTTCAAAAAAGTTTGCTTATCCCAACTTTCACATCAGTTATTTCTTCATAAAGGATTACAAGTATCAGGTGAAAATAAATCAAAAATATTCATATTTTTTTAAAATTATTTTTTTTCTAAAATTAAAGAAAAATTTTTTCATTCGTCAAAAAATTTTACAGAAAATCAGTTTTCTTCAAAAAGTTTTTTAATCTCATTTTTTTCAAAGGCGTAATAATACCTCAAAACATCAGAATCTCTCCAATAAAAAAAACAATCTTTTTTTGAAAAAAATCAAAGAGAAAAAATACTTCTCCAAAAAGATTTTCTCAAAATTTTTTTAAATTTTTGATAAAGACGATTTTTTTTCAAAATTTTTTCTCAATCTTTCTCAATTTCAACAAATTCATTTTGATAAAAATTCCAAACTGTCAAAAAAATTTTTCAATTTTTATTTAAAATTTTATGAAAATTTCTTATCGCTTGAATTCTTTGTTTTTTCGATGAAAGATGGTGAAACATCGCAATGCACCAAATTTGATGAAAACCACCAATCGCCCCCGGGGGCGATTTTTCTGAAACATCCCAAACAAAATATTTATTTTGCGGATAATTTTTCCTCGCCTCCTCAGTCATTTTTTCCGAAAAATCACATCAAATATAATTTTCTGACTTCAATCATTTTGATTCAAAAAAATCAAAAAGCCTTCAAGTTCCGCATCACAAATCCAAAATTTTATCATTTTTTCAGAATGGAAATTTTTCATAAAAAAAATCAAACTCTTCCCAGTGAAGGTTTTTTCTTGTTTCGTTCCAATCTTTTGCGATAAAATTGTAGGATTTTTTTACGATTTTTTTTTGGAAATTCATTTACTGATGATTATCAATTTTATAAACTATCAAACTTACTCAATCTAAAAAACACAATGCTCTAAATTGTTTATTTATCCTAAAATATAAATTTTATCAGATTTTGGTTTTCTGAATTTTAAATCAACACTTTTAGAAAAAAATCACTGTAAAATTTTATCTTTTGCTTTTTTATATTGACCAACTAATCATCTTTTTTCAAAGAAAATTACTACATAAAATTTCAAAGTCAACTATTTCACACTCTCAACAAACTCATCACTCTGCAAAGTAATCTCAAAAACCACACTTTCACCTCAAAAATCCAAAACCAAATCACAATTCACAATTTCCAAATATTTTTTTTTACTTTTCAAAAAAATATTTAATTCAGAAAAATCTTTTTTTTCTGCAAAAATTTTCTTTATTTCAAACAAAATTCCATCAAAATTTTTTAGATTGTATTCTAAAAAATTTTTTCAAATTTTGTCAAAAATAATTTTTTTATCAGGATTTTTTTCCAAAAATATTTTTTTTATTTTAAATAAAAAATTTAAAAAATTTGATTTTAAAAAATTTTTTTTCTTTTTTTCCTCCTCTTTTTTTAAAATTTTTCTCAAATCATCTGAAATTTTTTTTTGTAAAATTTTTGAATCAGAAAAATTTTCTGAAAAAAATTTCTTCAAATTTTCAATTTCAAAATTTTTTTCATAATCAAAAAAAATTTTTTCAACACTTTTTTTATTTTTTTCTATCATATTTTTTTTCTTTAAAAGAAAAATATTTTTCCATATCTTGTATAAAATTTTTACCCTGTCAAAAAAAATTTTTACTTGCGCAAATGAAAAAAATTTTTTAAATTTTTTTATATTTTAAAAAATAATTTTATAATAATGATAAAATTTGTAAAAAATAGAGAATGAGATGTTCTTAATTTTAAAATTGAAAAAATTGAAAATGCAATTTTAAATGCTGGAAAAGCAATTTGACAATTTTCCAACGAAGATAATGAAAAAATAAAAGATTTAAGTGAAAAAGTTGTGTGTAATTTGCAAAAAATCACAATTGAATGAGTTTTAGATATTGAAAAAATTCAGGATGTTGTGGAAAATACTTTGATGGAAGAAAAAGAATTTAACCTTGCGAAGGAATATATTATTTACAGAAATAAGAGAATTGAAGAAAGAAGATGAAGCCACAAAAAAGTGATAAAAAAACTTGAAAAACAAAAATTGACAATTACAAAATTTGATTGATCAAAAGAGCTTTTTTCAATGAATAAAATTAAAAAAACTTACGATTTTGTTGCGAAAGAATTGGAAAAAGATTGTCCTTTTGATCCAATCGAGAAAAAAATGAAATCTTACATGGTTGACTGAATAAAAACCGAAGATATTACTAAGTTAATCATAAAATCTGCAATTGACTTAATTTCTGTTGAAAATATAAAATGGCAAAATATCGCATGAAGATTTGCGATTTTGGATTTGTATAAAAAAGCTTCAAGAAACAGAAATATTGAAAATTGAGATGTATATTCTTGAAAAAATTTTAAGGATTTATTTGATCAATATATCGAAAAAGGTCTTTATTATAAAGATTTTTATGAATATTATACCGAAGAAGAAATTTTTAGAGCATGAGAATATTTGGATCAACAAAGAGATTTTGAATATAACTACTCAACAATTTTGATGTTTTCAAAAAGGTATTTGTTAAATCCAAACAAACATGTGATGGAACTTCCGCAGGAAATGTATATGGCCGCAGCACTTTTCTTGGCAATTCCTGAAAAAAGAAATGTGAGACTAAAAACAGCAATTCAAATTTATGAATACTGCTCTTCACAAAAAATCTCACTTCCAACACCAACTTTAATGAATGCAAGAACAAATTATCAACAACTTTCATCTTGTTTCGTGCTAAGCCTTGATGATGATTTAAGGTCAATTTATCACAATGTGGAAAATATGGCTCAAATCTCAAAATTTTGATGATGAGTTTGAAGCTATTTATGACATATTAGATCTCAATGATGATATATTAGATGAAATAAATGAGCTGCTGGATGAGTTGCACCATGGATAAAAGTAATAAACGACACTGCAATCGCAGTAAACCAACTTTGAACAAGAAAATGATCAATTTCTGTAACTTTGGATGTTTGGCACAGAGATATTGAAGAATTTTTGGAATTACAAACAGAAACCTGAGATATCAGAAGAAAATCTTTTGATGTTTTTCCTGCAATTTCAGTTCCAGATTTATTTATGAAAAGAGTTGAAGCAAATGAGAAATGGACACTAATGGACCCAAAAGAAGTAAAAGATGTGACATGAAAAAGACTTGAAGATTTTTTCTGAGAAGATTTTGAAAAATTTTATGTTGAATGTGAAAATAATAAAAAATTAACATTAAATAAAAAAATTTTAGCAAAAGATATTTTTAAAACTTATTTAAAATCTGTTGTTGAAACTTGAATGCCTTATACTTTTTTTAGAGACACTGTAAATAAATTAAATCCAAATAAACATGCTTGAAATGTTTATTCAACTCAACTTTGTACAGAAATTTGTCAAAATACTTCACCTTCAAAATTTGTTGAAGAAACTTATGAAAACTGAGAAGTTTCAATAAAATACACACCATGAGATACAGTTGTTTGTAATTTAGCATCAATAAATGTTGCAAAAGTAAATAAAGACAAAGAAATTAAAAAAGTTATTCCAGTTGCAATGAAAATTTTGGATAATGTAATTGATTTGAATTTTTACCCAGTAAAAGAAACTGAAATTACTGCAAAAAAATACAGGTCAGTTTGACTTTGATTTATGTGACTTGCTGAACATTTAGCTTGCAACAAAATGCAATATGATAGCCAAGAAGCGAAAGAATATACAGAAAATTTATTTGAAAGATATGCATATTTTACACTAAAAGCATCTGCGGATTTAGCAAAAGAAAAGTGAGCATATGAATTATTTGAATGATCAGAACGGTCAAAATGAATTTTAATTTGAAAAGACAAAGAATATTTTACAAAAAATTCTGAAATATCAGAAAAATGGCATAAACTAATCGATCAAATTCAGGAAACATGAGTAAGATTCGCATACCACACTGCACCCGCTCCAAATACTTCAACTGCAATGGTTGTTTGAACAACTGCATGACTTTTACCTGTTTACAAAAAATATTTTGTAGAAACAAATATGATCGCACCATCTGTAAATGTTGCTCCAAACTTAAATAAAAATAATTTTTGGTATTACAAAGAGTATGTAAATATGAATATGAACGATGTGATTGACATGATGGAATGAATTTATAAACGGGTTGATCAATCTGTTTCGTTTGAATGGATAATAAATCCAATGAATGTATCACCTGTTGAAATTTATAATTATTATTTTAAAACTTGGAGAGCTGGAATTAAAACAATTTATTATGTGAGGTCTATGAGTTTGGATATTAATGAATGTGTTAGTTGTAGTTGATAAAAAAAATAGCCTTATGGCTATTTTTTTTATTTTCTTCTTAAAATCATAACTCAATCCAAAACCTCCTCATCATGCACCGGTAAAACAAAAAACTCAAAATCATCCTGATTTCACTCAATATATTCATACAAATTTTCCATTTTTGACTTAAATTTCATCACATCATCAATAAAAATTATTGAACCAGGCTTGGTATTTTTTTTAATTTTCAACAAAAAGTCCAAATAATATTTTTTTCTCGCATCAATAAATACAAAATCAAAAATTTCATCTCACAAATCAAAATCCAAAAAATTTCCAAAATTAAAATCAACAATTTTTTCTAATCAAACCGCCAAAATATTTTTTTTTGCATCTTCAAAAGACGGCAAAGATACATCAAAAGTTTTCAATTTTCATCATTTTTTTTCCAAAATATCAGCAATCCAAATTGTTGAATAACCATTTGCACAACCGATTTCAAGGACATTTTTTACTCATGAAATATCGATTAAAAATGCCAAAAATTTTGCATTTACTTCCGATAAGTTTGGAATATTTTCTTTAATTCAGAATTTTTTTAGTTTTTTTAGGAATTTTTTTCTTTGTTGATTCATAAAAAAATTTAATTTTTCAAAATTAAACAAAAAAAATTTTCAAACACAAAAAAAATTTTTTAAATAAAGAAAAAAATTTAAAAAAATGATATTTTACATCGAAAAAAAGGCAAAAAATTTACCACAAGTAAAAAAAATTTTAGAAAAATTCCCAAAAGCAAAAATTTTGGAAATTGATAATTATAAAAATTTATTTGATAAAAAAATTTCTTGAACAATCTGAGAAAATATTTTTATTTTAGCAAAACTTGACTCAAATCCAATCACAAGTGCACCGCCAAAATATTGACATAATTGAAATGCATATTTTTTTAAAACATCACTAAATTGTATTTTTGATTGTAGTTATTGCTTTCTGAAATGAGCTTTTAAAAATTCTTACCCGGTTTTATTTTTGAACTACGAAGAAATTCAGAAAAAAATTGAAGAAAAAATTTTGGAAATCAAAAAAGAAAATCCAAATCACGAAACAATTCGGTTTTATTCGTCGGATTATTCCGATATTCAAGGTTTTGATTTTATGTCAAATTTTAACGAAAATTTTATAAAATTTTTTGAAAAATTTGAAAATGTAATGATGGAAACCCGCACAAAATCAGCAAATATTGAAAATTTTTTAGAAATAGCCAAAAAATGATTTGTTCCAAAAAATACTGAAATTGCATTTTCATTAAACCCTCAAAGTTTAATTGAAAAATACGAGAAAAAAACTGCAAGTTTAGAAGCAAGATTTTCTGCAATAAATAAACTTTTAGCAAAATGATTTAAAGTTTGATTGAGATTTTTGCCACTTTTACCGGTGCAAAATTATGAAGAAATTTACAAAAAATTTTTAAACGAGGTTAAAAAAAATATCCCAATGGATAAAATTTTTTCAGTTTTTGCAACTTGATTGCTTTACACAAAAGAAGATTATAAAAAGATTTTACAAAAAAATCCTGAATTAGATATTTTGTATCAATTACAGGATTGATGAGATTGATTTTTTCGCGAAAAAGAAAAAATTAGAAAAAAATTTTACGAAATTTTTGATGAATTTCATGAGAAAACTATTATTTGTTTAGATGAGAAGAATTTAATTTAAAACATCTTCAAATCAAAATCCCCTGTCAATAATTCCGGTCAATCCTTTGTAATCAACACCGAATGCTCCCATTGCGCTCAAATTGCATAATCCTTCGCAACTGCCGACCATCAATCTTCCAAAATATAACAATGTTTCTGCTTTCAATTCGTTGCCATCGGCTCAATCGCCAAAACCATTCATTCTTTTATTAAAGGCCCTGTTCATTTTTTTCAATAATTTAAAATCTCCGGTTCTTCATGCAACTCCGCTCAAACTCAATGCCCAGTAAAATCCCGAATTGGACAATATCAAGCCCTTTGAATAGTTTTCTGCACAGCATTTTCAATATCTCAAATTCTATTTCACGGAACAGCCTGCTTTATTCATTTTAACATTGCTTGTTTTACAACTTTTGATAAATGCTCCGCTTCTGAATTTTTTCAAACCACATAAGTTCTACAAGAATCCGAATGAACTCATTGCTGATAAATTCAACAATCAATTTTCAAAATATCTCAATTTTCTAAAACATCTTTTTTCGAAGGAACTCAATGCACAACAATATCATTTAAAGATGTACATAAAACCGCTGGAAATCATCAATACCCTTTAAAAGATGGAATAACATTATACTTTTCGCATAACTCCTCTGCTAATTTATTTAATTGAAATGTCGAAACACCAGGTTTTACCATTTTTCAAACCTCATCATGAATTTTCGCCAAAATCTTTCATCATTCGCGAATTGCTTTTATTTGAGCCGGTGTTTTAATTTTTATTCATCATTTTTTTTTAGCCACAATTTTTTGTTATTTTTTAATTTTTTATATTGATAAAAAATTTTTCTGTTTTTACAAAAAAATTTTAAAGTTTTTTTGAAAAAATTATTTTGATTATTTTTATATTTTTTTAAGAAAAATAATTTTTCAAAGCAAAACTGTTTGAGTAAAGCGAGTTTTTTGGTGAAGAAAAAATATTTTTCTTAAAAAGAAATCTTAAAAAAATAATAAAAAATCTCAAAAAAAATTTGATATTGAAAAAAAAATTTTTTACACTTTCAGAAAGTATTAATTTAACAAAAAAATATGTCAAATATTACTGCCTCAATGGTAAATGAACTTAGACAAGAAACTTGAGCTTGAATGATGGCTTGTAAAAAAGCGTTAGTTGAAACAAATTGAGATAAAGAACTTGCAAAAGATGTTTTAAGAAAATCTCTTTGATGAAAAGCACAATCTAAAATGGATAGAGCAACTTGAGAATGAAGAATTTTTACAAAAAAAGAATGAAATAAATCTGCAATTGTAAAAATCTGATGCGAAACTGATTTCGTTGCAAATAATGATAAAGTTGCAGAATATGCAAATTGACTTTTAGACGAAGCAATTTCAAATTGAGCAGACTCTGCAATGCAAAAAGCAAAAGATACACTAGCTGAATTTATCTGAATTATTTGAGAAAATATAAAAGTTGAAGAAATCAAAGTTATTGAATCTGAAATTTCTTGAACTTATGTTCATTCAAACTGAAAAATTTGAGTAATTGTTGCTTTAAACTGAGGTTCTGAAGAAGTTGCATCTGATATCGCAATGCATGCTGCTGCAATGATGCCAGAAGTTTTAGATCCATCTGAAATTGCAGATTCTGTAATTGAACACGAAAAACAATTTTGGGAAGAAGAATTAAAATGAAAACCAGAAAATATTATTGAAAATATCATGAAATGAAAAGAGAAAAAATTCAGATGAGAAAAAGCTCTTAAAACTCAAAATTTTGTAAAAGATCCATCTCTAACTTGTGAATGATATGCTAAAAATGCTTGATGAGAAATTATTGAATTTATGAGAATTTCTGTTTAGTTTTTGAAAAAAATTGTAATTTAAAAAAACTCCTTTTTGGAGTTTTTTTAATTTTTTAATATTATTTAAAAAATTTTCTACGACTTCAAATTCTTCACAAAAATATTCTGAACAAAATCCAATTCCTGAATTTTTTCAACCAACAACGAAAAATTATTTAAATTTGTAAAATAAACTCAAATTTTTAAAACCTGAAAATTTGGATTTAAATCCTCTTCATAAAAAATTTTTGAAATCCAAACTCAATCAATATCAAAAATTTTAAAAACTTTTCAAGAATCATTTGCTAAATATAAAAATTCAATGTCCAAATCCGCAGTATATTCAGCAGGTCATCATTCCCAATATCATTTTATAAACCTTTTATAATCTGCAGATTTTACAAAAGGACAGGATTTTTTATGTACTCAAATATACGATCACCTTCAAACATATCAAATAATCTCATCTCATTCTTGCGGATCACAACAAGTTTTCATCAATTTGTAATTATCTCATCATCCTTTAAAATATACTCATTTTCATCTTTCCCCTTTCTTATTTTTCTCTTTTTCATCTATTTTTTTCTCAACTTTTGAAAATAATTTTTCTGATCATAAAATTTTTTTGATTACAAAAATCGTTGGAATTGCTCATTTTCAAATTTTTTCTAAAAGCTCTTCTCTTTCATTTTTTGTCATTTTTTTTCAATCAAACTCTTTTAAAATTGAATAATTTTTATCAAGTTTATTTTGTCATAATTTTATTAAACATTCATTTAATAATTTTATTCAATCCTCTAAAAGTAAATCTTTATTTTGCTCATTTAGCCATTTTTTAATTTCAGAAATGGCTCTTGAAGTTTTCACAAAGTTTAACCACATTGGATTTGGCTTTGCAGACTGACTTGTGTTTATTTTTATGGTATCTCAATTGTTTAAAATGGTTTTTAAAGCCACTCACCTTCAATTTATATTCGCTCAAACACACTTTAATCATACTTCTGTATGAACTGCAAAGGCAAAATCAAGTGCAGTTGCTCATTTTGGCAAATCTTTAATGTCTCACCTTGGTGTTAAAACAAAAATTCTTGCATGCAAAGCATCAGAATGAACACTTTTTAAAAATTCATCATTATCTTCAATTTCATTTTCCAAATCTATCAAATTTTTTATAAATCTTCATTGCTCATCTCTTTTTAATCACTCTTTATATGACCAATGCGATGCAGCTCAATATTCTGCCTCAAAATGCATTTCTTTTGTACGAATTTGAATTTCAACCGGCCTAATTTCATTATCAAATTCTTGTCAAAGTCAAATAACAACAGTGTGCAAACTCCTGTATCCATTTGGCTTTGGAGTGGAAATATAATCCTTAAAACGATGTGTTAAAGGACGATAATATTTATGCATAATTCATAAAATCCTATAACAATCCTCAACAGAATCAACAATAACTCTAATCGCAAAAATATCATAAATTTCAGTAATATTTTGCACATTTTTCATATTCAATTTTTTAAAAATCGAATAATTTCACTTTACCCTTCAAGAAATAGAAAAATTTTTAAAATTTTCTCATTTAATAATATGCGAAATTCTATCTTCTGAATTTTTCATAAAATCATCACCCATTTCTCAAATTTGCCTTCAAATATTTTCAAATTGCTTTTTACTCAAAATCTCAAAACACAAATCCTCCAAAGGTGTTTTCATCTTGTAAATACCAAGCCTTTCAGCAACTGGAACATAAATATCCATCGTTTCCTGAGCTATTCTTTTTTGCTTTTTCTCAGGTAAAACTCAAATTGTTTTTAAATTATGAAATCTATCTGATAATTTTATAAAAACAACTCTCAAATCCTTTGCCATTGCAATAAACATTTTTCTGAGAGATTTTATCTTCGCATCATTTTTATCTCACGATAAATCAATATTTGAAACTTTTGTCAATCACTCAACAATCACCGCAACTTCATCTCAAAAATTCTCCTTAATATCATCAATCGAATAACTTGTATCCTCAACAACATCATGTAAAATCGCAGAAATAACCGTTTCAGTTCACGGTTTTAAGTCTAAAACAATCTTTGCAACCTCAACAGGATGTGCGATGTAATCCTCTCATGATGCCCTAAATTGACCCTCATGAGCTTTTTTTGCAAAAAAATATGCTTTTTCAACCTCATCCAAATTTATTTTTTCTTTTAAATTTAGATTAATTTCATCAATTTTTTCCTTTAAAGATTTTAAATAATTCATAAAAAAATTTTTTACATACTATAAAATCTTTTTTAGGAAAAGACAATTTTTTTTGTTTAATTGTAATTAAAACAATTAAAACATAACTTTTTCTCTATCTAAAACACTTTTTTCATTTCAATTTCTATCAAATAAAATTTTTGCAAACCTTCATAAAAAACTTTTTTCCGCTTTTTTAAAAGATTTTTTATTGCAATGCGGACAAACTTCTCTGTATGA
>JAJOLG010000011.1 GCA_021129445.1 Candidatus Altimarinota bacterium
AAGAAATGAAATAAATTGAAAAGATTGATGATGAATTTGAGAAGATGTTGATATTTTAAAAAATTTTACTGATGTTTTAAAGTGAGAATGAAATTTTTCGACTAAGATTCAAGATGCATTTTCAGAAATTACAGAATCATTTGATACAGAAAAAATGAAATCTTTGATGGATTCTGATTGAAATATTAAAATTGCGACAATTGATGACAAGGATTCAAAAAAAATGAATATTACTTTTATTTCAGCAAAAGAATTTTTAAAAGATGAATAAAACACAAAAAATCCAAAAAATAACCGACCTGCTTCAAAATAACTCAAAAATCCCTCAGCAAAAGAAAGCAGAAATTTTTAATAAAATTCAAGAAATGAATTCATCTTCTTTGGATATTTTGATTGATTTTTTGGAAAATTTTTCTGAAAAGTGAGCGGATGAGGCCTTGTGAGAAATTCAAAAAAGGCAAATTAAATTGAAGAAATACACAGAAAAAGTGTTTTCCGATGCGAAAAAAGAAGTTTTTGAAATTGCACAAGAGGAGCAAAAAAATGAAGATGAAAAAATTTTGGCAGAATTGGAAAATGAGGTGGAAAAAGTTTAATTATTTTTTAAGAAAAAATTTAATTGCTTCTTTATTTTTCACATTTCATCAAACCGATGTGTATTTTGATTTTCTGTCGATAATGATATTTTTTATTGTTTTGACTTTAAAATCAAAAATTTTTTCCGTTCAAAAATTTATTGCGAGGTTCAAAATTTTATTTTATTTTTTTATTTTTAAGATAAAATTTTTTAAACAAAAATAAAAATTTTTTTTGCTTTTATTTTTTTTAAAAATAAATTTTTTTCATCAAAAAATAATTTTTTACGATGACAAAAAAAACAAAAAAAATAATTTTAAAAATATTAAAAATTTTATTTCAAATTTTTAATATTTTGCTGATTTTATTGACAATTTTTTTAACATTTGTTGCCCTTTTTAAAAAGGAGCGGATTGAAAATTTTATTGAATGATTGAAGGTGCAAGTTGAGCATTTGGGGATGTGGAATTATGTGATTGCTTGAAGTTCTGCGGGGATTGAAAATATTCCGGTTTTGTGAAATATGCTTCCTGGGCAAAATATTTTGCTTTTGGTTTGATGATTTTTTGGGAATGTTTCGGTGGAAAATGTGATTTATTTGATTGTAATTGCCACAATTTGATGAATAATTTGAAATTTTATTTGATTTTTTTTATGAAAAGAATATTGAGAGGAATTTTTCAAAAAATATTGAATTTGGATTTGAATTTGAAAAACCGAAGTAAAATATTTGGAAAAATGAATTCATAAATGGTGAGCTTGGTGAATAATTATTTGAAAATTTCACCCGATTACAAGAGCATTTTTGCCGTTTATCGCTTGAAGTATGAAGATGACATCTGCAAAATTCATAATTTACAATGCAATTGCATCGTTTGTTTATGCACTTGTGATTGTTTGAATTTGAGTTTTATTTGTTCAACATTACAAGGTTATTTTGGATTATCTTTGACATATTATGTTGTGAATTATAATTATTGCAGGGCTTTATATTTATTTTTACAAAAGAGAGGCTTTCAATAAATATATGAAGGAGAAAAATTTGGAAATGATGGAAATGGAGGCGGGTATGAAGAAGAAATTTAAGAAAAAATAGATGTCAAAAATAGCTTTTTTTAAACAATTTTTACAAAAAAATAAACAGGTCTGAGCGATTTTGCCAAGTTCAAAATTTTTAGCAGAAAAAATTATCGATAAAAATATTTTACAAAATTCAGAAGTTATTATTGAATTTTGAGCGGGTCCTTGAGTTTTTACAGAAAAAATTTTTGAGAAATTGTGAAATAATTTTGATAATAAAAAAATTTTTATAATTGAAAAAGAAAAAGAATTTTTTGATATTTTGATAAAAAAATTTCCTGAGCAGAAAAGTTTTTTTTATAATATTGATGTTTTGGATCTAAAATCAATTTTAGAGAAAAATAATATCAAAAAAATTGATTTGGTGATTTCATGACTTCCTTTTAAGTCTTTACCAAAAGAGATTTTTATTTTTTTAATGGAAGATTTTTTTGTGAATTTTTTTGATAAAAATTCGTATTTTATACAATTTTCATATTTTGAAAGTTTTAAAAAAAATCTTGTAAAATATTTTCCTAATATTGTTGTGAGTAAATGTAATTTAAATGTGCCTCCTGCACATATTTTTAAATGTTGTGGTTTTTGAAAATAAAAATATGCGATTTTAGAATTTAAAAAACAATCAATTAAATGATTGTTTTTCTTGAATTTTAATGGCGGAATTGACGAGATTCGAACTCGCGACTTCCTGCGTGACAGGCAGGCGCTCTAACCAGCTGAGCTACAACTCCAAAATTAAAATGCCAAAAAAATTTAAATACTTTTTTTAAAAAATCAAGTAAAAAATAAAGTTTTTTTAAAAAAAGTTAAAAAACTAGATTTTTTATGAAATTTTTTTGATATTTTATAATTTTTTTTTATTTTTTCAAAAAAATAAAATATTTTATGAAACCATTAAAACAAGAACTTCAAGAAAGGTGATTATTTTTCCAGTTTTCTAGTGAAGATTTTTTTGAAAAATGTGATAAGTGAGAATGAAGTTTTTATTGCGGATTTGATCCGACTGCGGATTCTTTACATTTGGGAAATTTTATTTGATTTATGGTTGCTGTGCATTTGATGTTGAGGTGAAATAAATTTACAGCATTGACCGGTTGAGCAACTTGAATGATTTGAGATCCGTGATGAAAAGATGCAGAGAGAGCATTTTTATCTGAAAAAGTTTTAGATGAAAATCAGGAAAAAATTTCTCAGCAAATTAAAAAAATTTCTGAAAACCTTGAAAATTTTACATGAAAAAAATTGCATTTTGATTTTGTAAATAACAAAGATTTTTACAAAAATATGTGATATTTAGATTTTTTGAGAGAAGTGTGAAAATTTATCACGGTGAATAATATGATTGCGAAAGATACTGTGAAAAAGAGGATTGAAGATGAGAATAAATCAATTTCTTACACTGAATTTTCTTACATGCTTTTGCAATGATACGATTTTTTGCATCTTTTTGAGGAAAAAAACATAACTTTGCAGATTTGAGGGCAGGATCAGTGGTGAAATTTGGTGACTTGAGCTGAAATTATCAGGAAAAAATTGAATAAAAAAGTTGATGTGATGACTTGGCCTTTGATTACAGATTCAACTTGAAAAAAGTTTTGAAAATCCGAATGAAATGCAATTTTTTTGGACAAAAAAAAGACAAGTCCGTATTTTATTTATCAATATTTTATGAATACGGCGGATGAGGATATTTCAAAATATTTGAAAATGTTAACATTGATTGAAGTTGAGGAAATAGACAAAATAACAGAAAAACATTTTGAAAATCCTGCTGAAAGATATGGTCAAAAAATTTTAGCTTTTAAAGTTGTTGAAATTTTACATTGAACAGATGAAGCAAAAATGGCGGAAAAAATTTCGGATTTTATGTTTTGAAATACTGATAAAATGGAGGTTTTAAAAAAATTAACTTCTGACGAAATTGAAACTTTTCAAAATGCAATTTGAGGTTTTAAATATGATTGAGAAAATTTATTTGAAGTTTTGGTAAAATCTTGACTTGAAAAATCAAATTCAAATGCGAGAAATTCTGTGAAATGAAATGCGATTGCGATAAATTGAGAAAAAATTTCTGATTTTGAGTATGATTTTGAAAATAATTTTTTGGAAAATTGAGTGATTTTAGTTCAAAAATGAAAGAAGAATTTTAGGATTTTGACAAAATAAATTTTCAAAAGTATTCCTTTTTTATAAAATTGGAATACTTTTTATAAAAAAATACAAAAATATGAGAATAAAAGTGAAAACTGTTAAAGGAACTGATAAAGAATTAGCAAAAAAACTTTTTTATTCTGCTTGAAATTTAGAATATTTGCCAAACATCAAATATTGCAAAAAATTAATAAATTTTTCACCAAAATATAGATTAAGAGTTGGAGATTATAGAATTTTTTTTGATATAAACGATGATATTATTTTAATTAAAAACATAAAACAAAGAAAAGATGCTTGCAAATAATTTAATGATTTTATCGTTTTTCACAGTTTTATGATTGATTTTTTGATCCTTCACAAATGCCCTCGTTCGGAGAATTCACGAATGAAAAAAAATTTCTGAATGAAGATCAGAATGTCCAAAATGTAAAAATCAATTAAAATTTTGGGATTTAATTCCACTTTTTTCTTGGATTTTTTTGAGGTGAAAATGCCGTTATTGCTCGGAAAAAATCTGAATTCGTTATCCTTTGGTTGAGTTTTTTTTCTGATTTTTCTTTTTTTTAACAACATTTTTTTTATTTCCAGAAAATTTTTTTTGAACTTTCCAAAATTTTTTTCTTTCTTGATGAGATTTTTTTACAAATTTAAAAAATTTTTTTTCATCATCAGAAAATTTTTCTGAAATCTTAAATTTTTTTTTAATACTATTTTTAGTTTGAAATTTTTTAGTTTTAGCAATTTACGATATTTTATTTTTGGAAATCATCGATTGAATTGCAATTTGGATTGGTTTTTTGGCTTTGTGATTAAGTTTTACTGATTTTTGATTTGTTGGTTTTCAAGATTGATTTTTGTGATTTTTGATAATTTACACTTTTTTTTACCTGCAAATTTTAATTCCATGAATTATTTTTTTCGTAAAATGAGAATTTTTGGGGCAAAAAAAATTTTTTTCCTTGAAAGAAAAAATTTCTTGAATCGGAAAAATTTTTTCAAGTTATTTTATTTTTCCAATTTGGATGTTTTTAAGGTTGTTTTTTTCGGAAAAATTTTTAGAAAAATTTAAAATTTTTGCAGACGAGCAAAAAAATTTTCAGTGAAAAGAATTTGAAATTCCAGCTTGGATTTGAGGCGGGGACTTGCGTTTTGCACTTGTGATGTGATTTATTTTGTGATGGCAAAAATCGATTTTAGCATTATTTATTTCATATTTAATTTGAGGGATTTACTCGATTATTTTCATGATTTTTGAAAAAATTTCGTGAAAAAATTTTTCTCACGAAATTCCATTTTTGCCGTTTTTGACACTTTGAACTTTTTTAGTTTTGCTTTTTTGAGATGAAATTTTGAGCTTTTATTTTGAGAATTTTTTGTATTTGTAAAAAATACTAAAAATTAAACCCTTTTCTTCCAAAAATAACATTTCTCCCCTCAATTATACAACTTCCTCTTTTTATAAAAATCTCTTTTAGTCAAATAATCAAAATCAAAAAAACTCGAAATTATTCATCATTTTAATTCAGGATTTTTTCTAAAAAGTTTATCAATATTTCAATACATTTCATTTAAATCTTCAACTTTTATTCTTTCTCAATAAGGCGGATTTGAAACTAAATTTCAAGATAGTTTTTCGTTTAAAAGTTTTTTAAAATCTTTTTGTTCAAATTTTATTACATCGTCAACTCATGCAAGTTTTGCGTTATTTTTAGCAATTTCTAAAATTTCTGGGTTATTGTCTGATGCGAAAATTTTATAATCTCAATCGTAAATTTTTTTTCTTGCTAAATTTTTTTCTGTTTCCAAAATTTTTGGGTCTATCAAATCTAACCATTCAAATGCAAAATTTCTGTGCAATCACGGAGCGATGTTTTTTGCTTGCATTGCTGCTTCAATCACAATTGTTCAGCTTCCGCAGAATGGGTCGTAAAAATTATCTTTAAAAAGCCAGTTTGACGATGAAACTAAAAATGAGGCAAGGGATTCTTTGATTGGAGCTGATCAGGATTCTTTTCTGTATCATCTCATGTGAAGTGCGTTTCAAGAGGTGTTTAATAAGATTCTGGCTTTATTATTTATGATTAAAATCAAGATATCCATTTTTTCTAATTTTTCATTTTCATCGAAAAATTGTCATTCTCAAACTAGTGATTTTACAACTGCCTTTTTACAAATACTTTGGATGGTTCTGTCAGAAAATAATTCGCTTCTTACTGAACTTGACCTGATTAAAATCGGATGTTTATTTTTAAAATATTTCCCCCAATCGATTTCAGAGACAAAATCAAATAATTCATCAAAAGTTGTCACATTTTCTTTTTCTCATAACGCAATATAAAGTTTATTTCAAACTCTTGACCACAAATTTACCTTTGCAATTAAATCTTCATTTCAAGAAAATTGAACCAATCTATCAATGGTTTCTCATAACTTTCATCATTGTTTTTTAACTTCTGTTTTTGCCAATGCTTCCATTCAGGCACTTGTTGATAATGCAAAATTCATAAAAATTTGTTTTTTAAATATTTTTTATTTAATTTGTAAAAAAATAAAAAATAATATCAAAAAGAAATTATGGAATTTTTACATCATTTAATCGAATACACTGCACAAAATTGGTACACAGTAATTTTGAGTTTTATTGTAGTTATGGCAGTTTTAAATTTTGCAACTTCAAAATTAGAAGGCGAATTAGTCGTAATTTGAAAAAAATTAAAATTGCCAGATTGAGTAAGAGGTGGGACTTTTGATGCTATTTCTTCGTCTTTACCTGAACTTTTGACAGTTTTTGTTTGACTGATGTCATTTTGAGCAGCGGGTTTGGAAATTTGAATTTGAACCGTTTCGGGTTCGGCGATTTTTAATATTTTGATAATTCCATTTTTCTCAATTTTAGCTTATAAATGAGTAAAAAAAATTTCACCAGAAAAATCCGGAGTTAACCGTGATACGATTTTTTATTTATTTTCAATTATAGTTTTTCTTTTGTGATTATATTTTTGAGATTTATTGATAATGTCAATTTGTTTAATTTGAGTTTATTTTTGATATTTATTTGTTTTATTTTTAGATACAGAAAAAAATAAAAAGTTGAGTAAAAAACTAGTAAATGAAGCATTTGAAGAAGTGAAAAATACAAAAATTTCATATTGGACAATTTTTTACTCTTTGGTTTTGATTTACTTGTGAGTTGAGGTTGCAGTTGCTTGTGCAAGCTTTGTTTGAGAAAATTTGTGAATTTCTGCAATGGTTGTTTCGCTTGTGATTTTGGCAGCAGTTACATCAATTCCAGATACTTTACTTTCCGTAAAATCCGCAAAAAAATGAATGATAAATGCATCACTTTCAAATGCTGTTGGGTCAAATATTTTTGATATTTGTATCTGATTATGAGTTCCGATTTTTATTTGAGTGGCGTTTTTGTGATTAAATCCAAAAGTTGATTTCGCACAAAATGCACCAATTTTTGTATTTTTGGTTGCTTCTGTGATTTTTTATTATTGAATTTTACAGAAAAAAAATATTAAAAAAATTGACTCACTTTGGTTTTTAATGTTTTATTTGTGATTTTTAGGGTATTTGGTACGGATTTCAGTTTAAAAAAATATTTGAGTTTTGATAATAATTTGTAATATTTATAAAAAGTAAAAAAATAATTTAAAACTATGCAAAATTTCTTACAAACAACAAAAAATTTTTTCGAACCAATAAAAAATTTTTTAGAATCAACAGAATTTTTTTGAAATAATTTAGAAAATATTTTAATCGCAATTTTTATTTTTTTCTGAATTTTAGCTTTAAGATTTGCTTTGCAGATTTTTTTTGACAAAAAAATTAAAATTTATGTTAAAAAATCTAAAACAAAAGCTGATAATATAATTTTTGCATCGGTTCAAAGATTTATAAAATTTTGATTTTTGATTTTGGCATTTTATTTTGCAAAATTTTCGATAATTTTACCAGAAAGTACAGATGATTTGGTAAATAAAATTTTAACAGTTACTTTTACTTGATTTGTAATTTTTTTAATTCAAAAATTATTTGCCGATTTGATTTGATACTTTTTCTCTTGTTTTGATTGAGAAAAATATTTAGCATCAATGGTAAAAAATATCTCAAATATTGTTGTTTATTGACTTTGAGCATCTTTAGTTTTATCACAGCTTTGATATAATGTTTCAACCCTTGTGGCTTGATTGTGAATTTGATGATTAGCAGTTGCTCTTGCAGTTCAACCGATTTTATCATCGATTATCGCATCATTTTCATTATTTTTTGATAAACCATTTAAAGTTTGAGATATTATCAGGATTTGAGATACTTTATGAATAATTTCAGAAATTTGATTGAGAAATGTGAGAATTAAAACTTTTCACTGAACAGAGGTTATTATGTGAAATATGGATGTTTTAAACTGAAAAATTGAAAATATTTCATTTAGAGAAAAAGTGAGAGAGGATTTTTGACTTTGAATAATTTATGAGATTTCAACAGAAAAATTGAAAGAGTGAATGAAAATTTTGAGAGAAATTTTAAGTTCAAAAGATTGAATTGATAAGGATATCAGGATTTTATTTTCTGATTTTTGAGATTTTTCTTTGAATTTGAAAATTACATATTTTTTTGATGGAAGTTTAACTTTTGACGAAAGATTGGCTTTGAAATCTGAGATAAATTTGGAAATAAAAGAGAGGTTTGAGCAGGCAGGGATTGATTTTGCTTATCCTACTGCGGTTAGGATAAATAAAAATGTTTAGTTTACTATTTTAAAGTTAATGTTGAAAAAATTTCATCATTTTAAAATGGTGAGATTTTTGTTTTAAATTTAAAAAAAATAAAAAAAATTTTGCTAAATTTGAAAAAAATTTTTAAATTCAATAAAAAATTAAACAAAAAATATGAATTATTCACAAGAATCTTTGGAAAGAATTGAAAAAGTAAAAAATTTGAAAAAGGCTTGAATAAGCCCTTATGCGAATAAATTTGATAAAAAAAATTCTTTGGATGAGTTGAAAAATCTTTCAGAAGAAAAATTTTCTGATGTTAATTTTTTGATGGAAAATTGAGCGGAAAATAAATTTTCAACAGCTTGAAGAATGATGACTTTTAGAGCCCATTGAAAACTTTCTTTTGCAAAAATAAAAGATTTTTCATGAGAATTGCAAATTGCTTTTGTTAGAGATAAAGTAAAAATTAGAAATAAAAATGAACTTTTGGATGCGATAAAAGTTTGAGAAATTGAGTATACTGCTTATAAATTTATCGAAAAAATAATTGATTTGTGAGATTTTGTTTGAGTTAAATGAGAAATGTTTGTGACAAAACACTGAGAACCGACACTTTTTGTAAACGAAATTCAGATTTTATCGAAGGCAATTCGTCCGCTTCCTGAAAAATTTCATTGAATTCAAGATCAAGATGCAATTTATCGTCAAAGGTATTTGGATTTTACAATGAATGATAAATCTTATCAAAATGCGGTTTTGAGGACAAAAATAGTGAAGGCGATTAGGCAATTTTATTGGAAAAATGATTTTTCGGAGGTAGAAACACCAGTTTTATGAAATTCTGCGAGTTGAGCAGCGGCACAGCCTTTTATTACTCATCATAATGATTTTGATCAAGATTTTTATTTGAGAATTGCACCAGAGACTGCCTTAAAAATGACAACTGCTTGAAGATTCGAAAGGGTTTTTGAGATTTGAAAAAATTTTAGAAATGAGGGGTCTAGCCCAACTCATATGCAGGAATTTACTGCGGTTGAGCATTATGCAGCTTGGTGGAATTTTGAAGATAATATGAAATTTACAGAAGAAATGTTCGATTTTATTTTTACAGAATTGTGAATTTCGAGAAAAATAATGGTAAAAGATAAAAATTGAGAAGCAAAAGAGGTTGATTTTTGAAAGAAATTTGAAAAAATTGATTATATTGAGTGAGTAAAAAAAGAATCGTGAATTGATATTTCTGAATTTTGAGCGGAAGATGAGGATGAATTGAGGGATTTGATAAAATCAAAATGAATTCAATTTGAGTGAATGGACAAAATGTGAACAACAACTTTAATTGATTATTTGTACAAAAAAGTTTTGAGACCGAAAATTTTATGACCTGCTTTTGTTTATAATTATCCAAAAACAATGCAACCACTTGCAAGGCAAAATGATGAAAATCCGTGAATTGTTGAGCAGTTTCAATTAGTTGTAAATTGAAATGAGATTTTAAAAGCTTATTCTGAGCTTGTGGATCCGTTTATTCAAGCGGAAAATTTTAATGTTCAGTGAGATGCACTTGAAAGATGAGATGAGGAGGCAACAGCATGAGATGACGAGTTTTTGCTTGCAATGGAGCATTGAATGCCTTGTCAATCAGGTTGGGGGATGTGAATTGATAGGTTTGTATCGATTTTAACAGAGCAAGATAATTTAAGGGATACGGTTTTATTTCCTTTGATGAAGCCGGTAAGTGGTGAGGAAAAAGTGGAAGAAGTTGGTGAATAATTTTATAAAAATATTTTTAAAATCTCAGGTTTTTTTCTGAGATTTTTTAAAATTTTTTTGCTATATTGAAAAAATTTTTTTAGAATTTTTTTGAAAAATAAAAAAATAAAAATGATATCAAACTTAACTTTTGCAGTTTTAGATACAGAAACAACAGGTTTTAATCCTGATAAATGAGACAGATTACTTGAAATTTGAATTGTTAAAATCAAAAATTGAAAAGTTTCAAGAGAGGATGCTTTTGAAACTATGATAAATCCAGAAAGAAATATTCCACTTTCTGCAAGTCGTGTAAACCATATTACTGATGAAATGGTGAAAGATGCACCGACAATTGATAAAATTATTCACGATTTTGTAAAATTTTTTGATGGAGTGGATTACACTTTAATTCATAATGCAAAATTTGATATTTGATTTATCGAGCGGAATTTGAAAAAATTTTGATATGAGGATTTTAAAATGCCAAAAATTATTTGTACAATGGAGCTTTCAAAAGCACTTTATCCGCATTATAATGCACATAATCTTGATGCAATTGCGAAAAGATTTTGACTTTCAATTACAGATTGAGAGTTGAGACACAGGGCTTTATGAGATGTGATTTTGACAGGTGAGGTTTTTTTGAAATTTGTTGAGGAAAATCCTATGTTGATTTTTTCGATGATGGATGAAATTTCATCAAAATTTAACTAATATTTTTTACAAATTAAAAAAAAATTGTTAAAATTTTTTTACTTACAAAATAATACAAAAATTATGAAAATTATTACAAAAGCAAAGAATTTTTCATTAAATGAATCTCAAAAACAATTTATTGATGAAAAAATAGTAAAAATCAGAGAATTGTCAAAAAATTTAAATGACGAATCTCATGAAATTCACATTGATTTTGAAGTAAATGAAACGCAAAAGCCAGAAGATAAATATTCTTGTGTTGCAACTGCAAATTTAAAATGACATTCGACAATTAGGGTTGAAAAAAAATCTGATTCTGTTGAGAAAGCGTTTATGGAAATGAAAAAAGTGCTTGTTGAGGATATTAAAAAATTGAAAAATAAAAAATGATGAATTTTTTGAAAAATTAAGAATATTTTTTGAAAATAAAATTTTTTTAGATTTTTTTAAAAACTCCAAATTTTTTTGGAGTTTTTAAAAAAAACCTTGCAAAATAAAAAAAAATTTTTTCAATATTTAAAAAAAATAAACAAAAATATGGTTTTTCTTTCAATTTTGATTTTTTTAAAAAATTTACTTTTTTTCTGAAAAGTTTGGCAAATCAAAGAATATCGCATCGACAGGATTTCTGATTGGTTGCAAAATGAAAATTGATTGAAAATTATTTTTAATAAAATTGTAATAATTTATTTATTTTTATTTTTTTTCTGAATTTTTTGAGAAAATATTTTTTCTTTTGTTCAAAATTTTTTACCAGTTTTAAAAAATATTTCCTTTCAAAAAATATTTTTTTACTCAATTTTTGTAATTTTTATTGCAGAAATTTTTCTTATTTTTTTCAAATTGTTTCAAAATAAATTAGTTGTTCCAAAATTCACATCAAGAATGAGTTTGATTTTTTTGGTTTCTGTGATTTTAAATATTTTGATTTTGAGTTTTGTGTGATTTAATTTTGAAAACATTTTATTTATAATTTTTCTTTTAAATGCACAATTTTTAATTTTTTGATTGTGAGTTTTTTTAACCTATCCAGTCGCAAAGCATTTAAAATCAACGATTACGATTTCTGCAAAAAATAAAATTGCAGAATTGAAAAATTTGAAAAAAGTTTGAATTACTTGATCTTATTGAAAATCAACCGTGAAATCGTTTTTGGTTCAGGTTTTTGAGCAAAATTTTTCTACAATTTGAACTTTTGAAAATCAAAATACACCACTTTGAATTTCAAACTTAATTTTAAAAAAATTGGATGATACTTTTGAATATTTTTTTTGTGAAATGGGAGCCTATAAACAGTTAGAAATTCGAGAATTATGAGAAATTGTAAATCATAAATATTGATTTTTAACTTGAATAAATAATCAGCATTTGGCACTTTTTGGGTCGCAGGCAAATGTTGTTTTGTGAAAATCTGAAATTGCTGAAAAAGTTTTTGAAAATGATTGAGTTTTATATGTAAATTGAGATAGTTTTTTTTGTAAAAAAGCGCAATTCCCAAAAGGTTTAAAAATTGTATTTTATTGATTAAATAAATTAAATTCTGCATTTTCTGAGATTGTAGATTTTTCTGAAAATGGGATGAAGTTTAACTTTTTTTACAAATGAGAAAAATATATTTTTGAAGTTGATATTTTATGAAAGCATAATATCTTGAATTTAACAGGTGTTTTGGCTTTTTCTTTTGATCAGTGATTGACTCACGAGCAAATTCAAAATGCTTTAAAAACTTTAAAAACACCAGAAAAAAATTTAGAATTAACTAAAAAATTTTTTGATGATTGAAGAAAAATTTTTTTGATAAATGATACTTATAATTCTAATTTTGATTGAGTTTTATCAGCCTGCGATAGTGTGCAAATTTTTTGAAATGCGAAAAAAGTTTTAGTTTTAGATGATATTTTGGAGCTTTGAAAATGAGCAAGAGATATTCATATTGAGCTTTGACGAGAATTGGCAAAGTTTGATTTTGATGAAATTTGTTTAGTTTGAAGGAATTTTAGGGCTTATGTTGAGCAAGGTTTAAAGGAGAAATGATTTCCTGAGGAGAAAATATTTTTCAATTTTATTTTTGATTTTTTGGAGAAAAATTTAGATGCAAAAAATGAAAAGCAGATTTTTTTGTTTGAATGAAGAGAGACGGAAAAGTATTTTGAGAAGGTTAAGAATTTTTAATTAAATAGTGCAAAGAAATTTTCTGTTTTGCTCAGAATAACAGAAAAAAATATTTTAAATAATTTTCAAGTTTTTAGCTTGAAAATTATTTTTTTTTGAGTAAAATTTTTTACTAAAAACAAAAATAAAAAATATGAGTAAAAATACAATAATTCCGTCGATTAAAGACCAGGCTTTGGTTTTGGATAGACTTGCAGAATTTTATTTTTCTTGAATTGATAGTTTTGTTGAGTTGATATCTGAGATGACATGAGAAATTTCTTTTAAAAAATTAAGGGCTGTAATTTTGTATTTAGTTGAGTTTTGATATATTCAAAGGTCTTATACTTGAAAATGAAATGAATTTTATGTAAAAATTACGAAAAAATGAATTGTTTATTATGAAGAAATTTTTTCATCTGAAAATGTAAATAATGAGAAAAAATTAACTTTTCTTGAAAAAATAAAGAAAGTTTCTGAATGAGTTGGTGCAGTAAAATGAATTGCAACATGAGTTGTTGCGGTTTTTACAATTTTATGAGTTTGATTTCATTCTGAAATTTCAAATCAATTTTCTGCAAAAATTTTGCAAACTAATGAAAAAAATGAAATTGTTTTTACTCAAAAAGAAGCAATTAGGTTTTTAAAAAATAAATTTGAAAATGTAAAATTTAATTGTGTTTTTATTCAAAAAAATACTTTTTCTTGTAAAGTTATAAAAGATAAAAAACTTCAAGTTTTACATTGAAGTTTTGAAGAAAAAAGACTTGTTGATAAAAAAATTATTTTGAGAAAATGACCTGACTGAGAAATTTTTTTAGTTAAATAAATTTTTTATTTTACGATAAATAAAGTTTAAAATATTATCAGAAATACAATCAACTTTTTCTCAATTTTCGTAAGATTGTATAAAATTATTTTGCTCTTTATTTTTTTTAATATTTTCTTGGACTCTTTTTTCAAATTGCTCATCAAAATATTTGCTGTTGTGAAATTGATTTAAAGGTTCATCTGATAAGTCTCTTTCGAAGTATTCTGTATTTTTTCAAAACATAAAATTAAGTTAAAGTTGTTCAAATAAAATTTTGATTTCAATTGATAAAATCAGAAATTTTTTGTGCTTTTTTTCATTCTAATTGCACTTCTAAAATTTCTAAAAATCAATGAATAGTATTTATAAAAATTTTTTTATCAATTACAATAACTTTTCAAGGTTTTTTTATGTGATTTTTTTCACATTTTTTATCAAAACTTGCTTTTAAAATTTTTAATTTTTTCTCTCAAAAATAGCAAAAAACTCATGGCCAAGGGGTAAAAGCATTTAATTTTTGCAGAATTTCTTTTGAAGATTCTTTTTCAAAATTTATTTTTCAATCTTCTTTTGAGATTTTTTTGCAATAAGTTGCCAAATTTTCATCTTGTTTTTGAGGTTTTAATTCTCATTTGAAAATTTTTCCCAAATCATCGCAAAAATTTTTTGCAAATCATTTCATTTTTTCAAAAATTTTTTCTGTGGTGTCAAATTTTTCAATTTTGCATTTGTGGATATTCCAAACAGCTCATGCATCCATTTTTTCTTCCAAATTCATTGTTGAAATTCAGGTTTCCGAGTCTCAATTTAAAATTGCCGATTGAATTGGCGATGCTCCGCGATATTTTGGCAAAATGCTTCAATGTGCATTGATATTAAATTTTGCGATTTCAAGCGATTCTTTTGGTAAAATTTTTCAATATGCAACAACAACGAAAAAATCAGGTTTTTCATTTTTTAAAATTTCAGTAATTTCAGATTTTTTTTCTGGTTGAAAAACTGGAATTCAGTATTTTTTTCAAATTTTTTTTGTTTCAGTTTCTGTTAAAATTTGCTTTCTTCAAATTTTTTTATCTTCTTGTGAAATAATTGCAGAAACAGAAAATCTTCAATCTTGAATAATTTCCTCCAAATATTTTGCAGAAAAATCTCATGTTCCTGCGAAAACTATTTTTATCATAAAATTTATTTTATTTTTGAATATAAAAAAAAGAATTTAAATTTTTTCAAATTTAAATTCTTAATATTTTTTTTAAAAATTATTTATCAACTACATTTACAACAGTATTTTTGTAAGTTCTTCAATTAAATTTCATTTTTCTTTCAATTGTAAATTTTACAACTCAATCACGAATTGCGAAAATTGTGTGATCTCTTCAAAGTGAAACTCATTTTCAAGGATGCCATTTTGTTCATCTTTGTCTAACGATAATATTTCAAGATTTTACAGTTTCTCATCAAAATTTTTTTACTCACAGACGTTGTCATTTACTGTCTCTGGTGTTTTTTGCCGTACCTCATGCTAGCTTATGTGCCATATGTTATTTTTTAAATTATAAAACGAGTTTCTATTTTTTATTATTTTTTTGAAAAATGGACTACTTTTTTCAGTGAAAAATAATTTGAAATTTTCAGTGCATCAAAAATTTCGAAAAATAGACTGCTCATTTTTAATTTTTAATAAAAAAAATCTGTTTTGTCAAAAAAAAATAAAATAATTTTTTTTATATTGAAAAAAATTTATTTTTTAACAAAAAAACTTATAATTTAAAAGAAAATTTTTATAAAAATAATTAAAAAAAATGAAAAAAATTTTTAGCTTAATTTTAATTTCTATATTTTTTACAAATATTTTTTCTGTTCAAAATATTTTTGCAGAAGAAAAAAAAGACAATTTTCCGGATAAATCAATTCCAGAAATTACAAAAATTGAGATGGTTTATGCAAATAAAGAGTGAGATTTTTTCATTTATTGAAAAAATTTTTGAAAAGATTTGGCTAACATTGAAGTTTTAGTTGCACCAAAAAATTTTGATTTGTGATTGTGAAAATGAGAAAAAAATCAAATCAAAGTAAGAGTTGATAAAATTTATAATACAATGTTAACCTGAAAAATTGAACAGGAGTATAAAAATTGAATTTTAATTGTAAAAAAGAAAATCTGAGAAAAAGAATTTGTTTCTTCGAATAAGAAAAAAGTGGATTTTTGACTTCCAACTTTGAAAAAAGTTGAAGCACCGAATTGATTTTTGTGATGAAAAAAGGTGATTTTTTCGTGAGAAAATTTTAAAAAACCGATTTATTGAATTTTGTGATCCGAGAAAATAATTTGTGAAAAAGATGATGAAAACACTTGTGAAATTACAATTCCAAAAGATATAACAATTTCTTGAAAAATCTGAATTGAATCATATTGATTTGAAACTTTGCTTTGAGAAAGTGTTTCTATTGAAAAAACAGCAACTGTGAAAGTGACTTCATATTCAAACAATTTGATAAATTTTTCTGTAAAAGGTTTTGAATTTAAAGATTTGATTAAACCTTTAAAAACAAAAAAAGATTATGATGATTTTCAGGATTGAAAGCCAATGGAGTTGAATTCTTGAATAAAAGTTTATGTTGATTGACAAAATTTAACAAAATGTACAGTTTATAAAACTTTAAGAATTTCTTGTGAAATAGATAAAGAAATTTATCAGCAATGAATTTGATATATTGATTTTTTTGGGATTAAAACACCATTTTTTTCTTATGATTTATCGGATAAAACACCATATTTAAGAGATTTTAAAAATGAAATAAAGTGGTCATCTTATCAAGATTGAAAATGACAAACTGTTGAGGGAAATAGGATTTATATCACCATGTGAGTTGAAAATTTTGAGTATCAAAGATCAAATGAGCTTTGACAAGCCACAAAAAATGATTTTGTTTTGGTGTTTTGATGAAAGGAATACAAGGTTTGAGATAGAAATTTTACCCTTTGAAGGAATAAAGTTGAGCTAAAATTAGAGGATTTTCCATCAAAAATGCAATGAGATATTTATGTAAAATTGTGAAATGTTGTTGGAAAATCAATTCCTTACGATTTTTGAGATTATATTCCAGAAATTTATAAAGTTTATAAATGAGAAAAAAAAGATGAATTTGTGATTGAGTGAAAAAATTTAACAAATTTTAATAATTTAGATGCATCGTTAAGCTTTTGAGATATTTCTTTATCGACAGCTGATATTAAAAAAATAATGTCAGAAAAAGAAAAAGAGGCAAAAGAAATTATTAAAAAATATGAAGATTGGATAAAATTGGAGGAAAAAGAAGATTTGCCAGATACTGAAAAAATAAATTGATATAGAAATCAAATTTCAAAATGGAATTCAGTTTTGATAGATTTACAAAATTGAATTTATGAAAGAAATTATAAAGATGAATCAAAAACAGAATGAGAAATTGTAAAAAAATCTGATACCAGAAT
This sequence comes from Candidatus Altimarinota bacterium, assembly GCA_021129445.1. Taxonomy (GTDB): domain Bacteria; phylum Patescibacteriota; class Gracilibacteria; family JAJOLG01; genus JAJOLG01. Next base: position 17,426 of record JAJOLG010000011.1, read on the forward strand.
AGTTTTTAAAGTTTTTGATGCAGGTGAATATTGAAAATCAATTTGAAAATGAGATTATACTGTTTCTGTGACTTCAAATTGACAAACTACAAATAAAATTGATTTTTTTTACGACCCAGAATATCCATTAAATGAAGCATTTGCATATCCAGAAATTGAAAAAATGTATTTTGTAAATTGAGCATGAGATCCTTCAAAAATTGAAATTAAATGAAAATTTTTAGATAGAATAAAAGAATTATATTTTACTGATTTGAAGGCACAAATTATTAAAAAAACAAAAAATTTACTTTTAGTTGAGGTTGATCCATGAGCAATTTTAAGAAAAAGGTGAACAATTATTGCCAAACTTGATGATTTTACAATGACTAGTAATTTACTTTTTTATGAATTTATTGACGATAAAACAAATGAAATTTCTTTAAAGTGGAAGAAAATTGAGAAAAAACTTGATAAAGATTGAAATCCAATTTCTGAAAAAATTGATGAAGATAAAAAAACTTTTGAGTTATTATTTAAAAATACTTATAAAGATTTAATTTTAAAAAATTTAAAAATTAAAATTGAAAAATTAGATAATTGAGATTTTCCATTTTATGATTTTTCTTTGAATTATCCGTGATGAAGTTTAAAGTGAGTTTATGATAAAAAATCAAAAACAATAAATTTTAAAAATACAGATTTTTCAAAAATTATTCCTGTAAATACTGATAAAATGTACGATTTTATAATTACTTTTAATAAAATAAATTTTTGAAAGTGAGAAGTAAAAATCTCTGTTGTTGATTTAAATTTTTATGATGATTTTAAATTTCCAAAGAAAATTTCATCTAAAAAAATTTCATTTTCAAAAACTCCAAAATTTTATCAAGTTTCAGATGATTTTTGAAAATTTTGTAGAGAAATAAATTTAAAATGAGAGTTTGTGCTTTGTTGATCAGAAATTTGATTTGATAATTTGGAAGAGTCTGATGTTTTTAAAGAAGAGGTTATAAAATCTGATTTTAGAGCACCAAAAAAAGATACTTCAAAAATTGCAGATTTTGTTGATGTTGATAAAAATCAATGGTTTGAACCATATGTTGTAGATTTATTCCAAAGGTGAATTATTCAATGATATTGAGAGAAATCAAAATTTTTTAAACCTTTAAAAACGATTACAAGGGCAGAGGCTGTAAAAATTTTGTTAATTGCAAGAAGTGAAGATGTATCAGATTTGAGTTATAAAGTTTATGCATTTGAAGATGTTCCAGAAGGGCATTGGGCGAAAAATATTTTGGAATATGCTGTTAGAAATAAATTTTTGAGTCCTGTGAAAAATTTTCATTTAAATAGAGAGATTACAAGAGGTGAGGCGGCAAAGTTAATTACAAAGTTTTTTTGAAGAACGGTGCCAAAATATTCACAATTTTCACTTTTGGATTTGTGAAAACATTGGTCATCAAATCATGCAGAGTATTTGTTTCAAAATAAAATAATTTCTTGAGTTTGAGATACAAATGAATTTAAACCTGAGAATAAAGTGACGAGATCGGAATTTGCTAAAATGATTAGTTTGGCGATGAAATATTGGGCAAGGTAATAAGTAAAATATTTTAAAATCATCATAATTTTTTTTATGGTGATTTTTTAATTTTTTTTGCATAAAAAAAATTTTTTTGAATATAAAAAAAATCAATGATAAAAAAAAATAATCAATTTTTTAAGGCTTTTAAAACAAATTTTTCAATAATTTTTTGGAGTATTTTTATAATTTCAACATTATTTTTTTTATCAAAATCATTTTATGAAGAAAAAAAAGTTGATGATTATTTAATTGAGTTTAAGAAACAAAATCAAAAAATTTGACAAAAAAATTTACAACAAGAACAGGATTTAAAATTTTTTGAGTCAAAATTTTACAAAGAAATTTATGCAAAAGAAAATTTAAATCTTTTGAATAAATGAGAAAAAGTGATTATTTTTGAAGATTGAGATAGTTGAAAAAAGTTTTTTTTGGAAGATTTTTTGAAGGAAAATTTTACTGATGAAAAAGAAATTACAAATGCACAAAAATGGGCAAAATTATTTAATTTATATTAGTTTTCTAAATCTTCAATTTGAATAATTTCTTTTCAATTTTCTTTTACAAATTTTTCAGCATCGCTTGTTCATCACATTTTATCATATTTTTTAGAATAAACAATTTTTTTAATTCAGCTTGCTAAAATATTTTTTGTGCATTGAAAACAAGGTTCCAAAGTGCAATAAATTGTTGATCATTCAATTTCAACTCAATTTCTCGCAGCCCATAAAATCGCATTCATTTCCGCATGAATTTCGTATTTTAAAGACCAATCGTGATGATCTTTTGTGTATTCTCATTTCCAATAATCGCAACAATTTATGTATCAAGACGGTGTTCCGTTGTATCAAGTTGATAAAATTCTATTGTCTTTAACAATAACAGCTCAAACTTGTTTTGAAACACACTTTGATCAAGTTGAAATTTCTTGTGCGATTTTTAAAAAATTTTTATCTGTTAGCATAGTAGTTGATTTTTTTTGTAGAAAATAATAGAAAAAAATTGTAAGGCAAATTTCTTATTGGAAATTGTTGAAATATTTTTTGTTTTCATATATCAATTAAAAAATTCATACAATCAGCGATGATTTTTGGAAAGACCAAGTTTTAACAATAAAAAAATTTAGACAAAAAATAAATTAAAAAATAAATTTCTTGAAAAAAGAAAATAAAATTTTTCAATTTAAATATTGAAAAATAAAGCGTTAAACTTCACTAGATCCTTTTTTAAACAAAAAAAATCTGGAAAAAATTTTCCAGATTTTTAATTTTTTTTAAACTAATTCAACCCTTTCATCGTTAATTTATTTCTACCTTGAGAATCAATTTCAACTAATTTAACTTTTACAAAATCTCATTCCTTTGGCATTTCAGAAATATCATTTATTCTTTTGTCAGAAATTTGAGAAATGTGAACTAATCAGTCAATTCAGGTCATAAATTGAACAAAAATTCAGAATTCCATTACTTTTACAACTTTTCATTCATAAATTTTTCAAGGTTCTGGTTTTTCCAAAAGTGTTTCAATATATTTTTTAGCAGCATTTCATAAAAGCTGAGTTTCTGCTGTAATTACCACATTTCATTCATCAGAAATATTTATTTCACATCAAAATTCTGCAATAATTTTATTAATTGTTTCTCATCATTTTCAAATCACAATTTTAATATCGTCTTCTGAAATTTTGAAAGAAATAAGAGAAGGTGCAGTATCTTTTAATTTTTTTCTTACACTTGGAATTGCAGAAAGCATTGCATCCATTACTTTTAATCTTCACAATCTTGCTTTTTCAAAGGCTTCTTTGAAAATTTCCATTTTTATTCAAGTTAGCTTGATGTCCATTTGAATACAAGTAATTCAATCTTTTGTTCAAGTCACTTTGAAATCCATATCTCATCAGAAATCTTCTTCATCTTGTAAATCTGTCAAAACTTTATATTCTCAAGTTTCGTAATCTGTCATAAGTCACATTGCAATTCAAGAAACAGGTTCTTTGATTGGCACTCATGCATCCATTAAAGAAAGTGTTGATCAACAAGTTGCAGCCATTGATGATGAACCATTTGATGATAAAATTTCACTTACAACTCTGATTGTGTATGGAAAATCTTCAACTGATGGTAAAACAGGTTTTAATGCTCTTTCAGCAAGTGCTCAATGTCAAATTTCTCTGTTTCAAGTCATTAATCTATTTGAAACTTCTCAAACTGAAAATGGAGGGAAGTTATAATGATGGAAATAATTTTTTGTTGAATCTCATTCAACTCAGTCTATTATTTGCACATCTCAAGGTCATCAAAGTGTCACAACTGATAATCATTGAGTTTCTCATCTGTTAAAAAGTCAAACTCAGTGAACTCTTGGTAAAATATCAACCTCACAGTTTAAAGGCCTAATTTCATCAAGTCATCTTCATTTTATTCTTCTCTCTTTTTTTAAAATGTTGTATCTGATTACTCATTTTTGAACTTTATTGAAAACTTCCATTACTTCTTTTTCATTACAAATTTCTTCTTCATCAGAATTTAATTCTTCACAAATTTCCTTTGCTGCAAGTTTTGATAAATCTCACATTTTTGCAAATCTATCTCATTTTGAAATATCTTCATAAATTATTTCTTCAATTTGATCAGAATATTTTTCTTCAATTAAAGGTTTAATTCTTTCATCTGGAATTTTTACCTCATATTTTCTTTTTTCTTTTCAAACTTCTTTTTTGATTTTTTCAATAAATTCAATAAATTTTTTTCAATTTTCTAATCAAAATTCCATCGCTTCAATCATTTTTTCCTCTGTGATAATATTTGCACCAGCTTCAATCATCGCAATATTATCTTTTGTACAAGCAACTAAAAGGTCTAAATCAGATTTTTCCATTTCTTCAACAGTTGGATTTAAAATAAAATCTCATTTTTCATCCATTCAAACTCTAACTAAAACATTTTCAATAAATGGAATATCAGAAATAGCAA
>JAJOLG010000010.1 GCA_021129445.1 Candidatus Altimarinota bacterium
ATAAAAAATCAGATAAAAATTCAGATTTTGTTAATAAGTTTTGCTTTTATAATATATATTATAAATCAAAAAATTATTAAACTTGATAAAAATCAAATTGTTAAATTTATTCAATAATTTCATTTTAAAAGTGTTTGATGAAGGAAAGATTGGTATTTTAGTATGAAAGATAGTGCAAAAATGAAAAATCAAATTAATAAAAATATATGGAAGCTTTTTAAGAAAAAAAACATCCAATGCCTTCTAATTATATCTTTTTTGAAGTTTATTTGGTCAGTGTAGTCAGATAATTCATTTTCAATATATTGTCTGATTACAGATTCTCTGAACGAAAATATTTTGTCGAAAAATGTGATTTTTTTATTCATTTTAAATAAGTTATTTTCATTTTTTTAATAATGAAAGTTTTTTTTAAGAAAGCAAAATTTTTTATTGATTTAGTAAAAAAAATTTTAAAAATTTTAAAAAAATAATAAAATTCTTGTGAATTACGAAAAATTTTTAGAATTAGTAAAATTTTCAGAAAAAATTTCTGAACAAATAAAAAAATCGTATCTTGAAAAATCCTTTAAAATAGTGAATTGGAAGGATGAATGCGATTTTGCTACTGAAATTGATGAGAAAATGGAAATTCAAATTGCAGAAAAAATTTCTGAATTATTTCCAGATCACTGAATTGATTGAGAAGAATTGACGAAAAAAAATCTTGATGCGGAAAATATTTGGTATATTGACCCGATAGATTGAACAAAATATTTTGCATCTTGACTTCCGCTTTTTACAAGTTCAATTTGACTTCGTAAAAATTGACAAGCAGTGGCTTGAATATTGATAAATCCGATGACAGGTGAGTGTGTTTATTGAACGAAATGATTTTGATGTTTTAAAAATGTTAATTGAAAAACTGAGAAATTAAAAAATATTGAAACGGAAGATGATTTATCCAAAGCTTTTGTGTATTTTGACACAACTTGACTTCATTGAGCAAAGGAAAAATTGCAAAAAAAATGATTGGAATTTATTTCTGAATTGATGAAAAAAACTTATAGATCAAGGAATTTGTGAGCAAGTTGTTTTATGGCTTTTTGATGAGTTTCTGGACATTTGTGAGCATTTGTTGATGTGTTTTGAAAAACAAAGGCTCAGGATATTGCAGCATTTTCTGCGATTTTGCAAGAATTGTGATATGAAGAAAGATTTTTTGAACTTGAAGGTGCGAGGAATTATGCGATTTGAAATGCGAGGATTTTGGATCAAATTGAGGAGATTATTGAGGGGGTGTGATGAAAAGATTTGAAAGCAATTAAAGATAAAATAAAAAAATCAATTTAATTTTTTATTTAATTTTTTATGAAAAATATTAACAAAATTAAATTAAATATTTTCGACAAAATTGCATTTTGAATTTTAATAATTTTCGCAATTTTTATACCATTTCATGCATTTTTAGTAACATTTTTACCACATTTTTTTTGAAATTTGTGATTTTGAAATTTTTTTTGATTGTGAAAATTTTTTTTGGTTTGGAAAGAAATTTTATTTTTAGTTTTAAGTTTTTTGTTTTTTTGAAAATTTTTGCAAAACCTTTTTTTTAACTTAAAAGAAGATAAAAAATCAAAAAATAATCTGATAAAAAAATTTTTTTCTCATTGAAAAAAAGAAAATTGTATCAAAAAATTTTTTTTGTGATTTAAAAATTTTTTTTATTTATCAAAAAAATCTTTTCCGATTCAGCAGTTTTTTTTCTTTGATAAAATTTTTTTAGCATTTTTTTTAATCGCAGTAATTCCAGTATTTTACAGGTTTTTTACTTGAAGTTTTTGAGAAAATTTTTTACTTCAATCGATTTTTTGATTTAGGGTGGATTTTATTTATTTTTTAATTTTTTATTTGATTCGTTGATTTTCTTTTAACCTTACTCAAATTAAAAAATTTTTTTATGTTTTTATTTTTTCTTGATTAACAGCTTTGATTTTTTGATTTTCTCTTTATTTATCAAGTTTTAACCGGGTTCCAGAAAAAATTATTACTTCAAAAAAGAATTTTATTGAAATTTCTGATGAGAATAAAAAAATTATCAAACAATTTTATTTTCACAAAAGTTGAGAAAATGACGATATTTTGAGAAAAAAAGAGGGTTTAAATGAAAATGAAAAAATAATTTTAGAGAAATTTTTTGAAAATCCAGACTTAATAAATTTTAGAAATGAGAATTTTTTAAATTTAATGGTCGATAAATTTTGATATTCGCCAGGGGTGTCAAATTATGAAGTTCAAAAGGCTTTGCCGGCTTTTCATATTGTTGAGGCGAAATGAACGGCAAGGTTAGCGGCTACTTTTTCTTGACCAAATCAGCTTTGATTTTTTTTGATGGTTTTTATCGGTGTTATTTTATGATTTTTAAAATTTTTATTTAAAAATAATTGATGAAAAATTGAAAAAATATTCTTGATTTCGGTTTTGATTTTTTCCTTGATTTGCCTTTATTTTTCTTTTTCAAGGTCGGCATGGCTTTGAATTTTATTGATTTTTTGATTATTTGCATTTTTTTCATTTCCTCAAAAATATCATTTAAAAATCTTCTTTTGATGAATTTTTTTATTGGTTTTAACAATTTTTTACACATATTTTTTTCAGCAGGATTTTTTTGAAAGAACGATTTTAAGATGAGGTTCAACGGCAATGCACTTTGAGAGAAGTTTGGAATGAATTGGTCAAGTTGTAGAAAAACCGCTTGGATATTGACTTTGATTTGCATGACCAGTTTCAATGAAATTTCCAGAAAATTGAGTTAAAATTGCAGAAAATTGGTTTATCCAAATGTTTCAGGAGTTTTGAATTTTGTGATGAATTTTTTATTTATTTTTATTTTTTAATTTTTTGGTATTTTTAATCAGAAAATTTTTATCAGAAAAATTCGATAATTTTTTGATTTTTTGATGATTTTTAGGGCTTTGTGGTGTTTTACTTGCAGGGTTATTTTTACATAGTTTTGAAGATATTTGAGTCTCGATTTTGTTATTTGTGATTTTATCTTTATGATTTCAAAAAAAGTTTTGACACACTTAGAAAAAATTTTTATTTTTCTAAAAAAATTTTTTCTATTTTTTCATGAAAATTTTTTTTTAATTTTCAAAAATTTTCCAGATTTTTTAATTTGGAGAAAATTTTTTTAAGATAAATTAGTTAAATAATGAACCTACAAAACCTTCTAAACACAAAATCTTTACAAAAACTTCAAAAAGAATTTGAAGAACAATGAAATTTAACAATTTCAGGTTTTTCAAATGTTTCTTCGAAAATTTTTATTACTGATTTTTTTATGAAAAAAAATCGGTGAGAAAATTTTTTTTGGATTGTTAATTCAAAAGATGAGTTACTTGAAACTGAAAAAAATTTAAAAGTTTTTTTATGAGATGATGTAGAAATTATTGTATGAAATAAAGGTTTATCTGAATGAGAAAAAAATTTTTTCGTCTCAGAAATGTTTAAAGATGATAAAAGGACTAAAATTTTTGTGTTTGAAAAATCATTTTTGTTTGAAAGTTTTTCTCCATTTGAAAATCTTAAAAAAGATTGATTTTTATTGAAAGAATGAGAAAAATTTGATGAATATAAATTTTTGGAATTTCTAAACTCTGCAGATTACAAAATGTCAAGTGAGGCAAAAATTTTAAAATGAGAATTTAGAAAAATATGAAATTTAATTGAAGTTTTTCCGATAAATTCTGAAAATGTTTTAAAAGTTTTTTTTGATTGAGAAAAAATTTCTGAGATTGAAAAAATTTTTTCTGATATTTGAAAAAAATCTGAAAAACTTGAAAAATTTTTGATTTTGCAAAATAAATTTTCTGCTACAAAAAAAACTTTTTTGGATATTTTTCAAACAAATTGAACTGTGATTTTTGACGAATTATTTTTGGAAACCGGTGAAGAAATTGCGAAATTGTGAAAATTAAGGTTTAATAAATATCTGGATTTTAATTTATTTCCAGATGATGATAAAAAATTTCATCATTTAAGATATTTATCAGTTTTGAAATTTTATAATGAGGCGGATTTTGTGCTTGATTTAAATGAGAAAATTAAGAATTGATGGGATATTGTTTTATGAACAAAGAGATTTGATGAATTGAAAAGTATTTTGGATGAAAATAAATTGAATTTTGTGAAAATTTCTCCAGAGAAAATGAGGCGAGGTGCCTCTGAGTGTAAAATTCAGGTTGTAGAAATTCCAAAAGATTGATTTTTGCCATCTTGATTTCAAAATCCTGATGATAAAACCTTGTTTTTATCGGAAAAAGAAATTTTTACAATTCAAAAATCCAAGAGAAATCAATCGATAAAAAAAATGTCTTTGGATTTTATTACTTCTTTGAAAGAAGGTGATTATGTGGTGCATTTTGATCATTGAATTTGACTTTTTGAGTGAATTATTTCGCAAAATATTGACTGAATTCGTCGTGAATATTTGGCAATTTCATATCAATTATGAGATAAAATTTTTGTTCCAATTGATCAAATTGATAAAGTTTCAAAATATTTATCTGATGAATGAGTTATTCCAAAAATTTCAAAATTGTGATCAAATTCGTGGAAAGTTTTGCAAAAAAAGGTGAAAGATGAAACAAATAAAATTGCAAAAGAGCTTTTGAGTATTTATGCAAAAAGAAAAAAGGCAAGAAGAGAATCATTTTTAGAGGATACAGAATTACAAAAAAAGTTTGAAAAAACATTTCCATATGAGGAGACACCTTGACAAATGCAGGCGATTTGAGATGTTAAAAAAGATATGGAGTGAGAAATTCCAATGGATAGATTGGTGGTTTGAGATGTTTGATTTTGAAAAACTGAGGTTGCAATGAGGGCGGCTTTTAAGGCAACAGAATCAGGAAAACAGGTTGCTGTGATTGCCCCGGTGACAATTTTGGCAGTTCAACATTTTGAGTGATTTAAAAAAAGAATGGCAGAATTTTGAAAAAAAATTGCAGCAATGACTCGTTTTCAAAGTCAAAAAGAGCAAAAAGATGTTTTGAAAAAATTAGAAAATTGAGAAATTGATATTGTAATTTGAACTCACAGGTTATTTTCCGATGATGTTAAATTTAAAAATTTATGACTTTTAATAATCGATGAAGAGCAAAAATTTTGAGTAAAACAAAAGGAGAAAATTAAAAAGATGAAGGCAGATATTGATATTTTGACCATGACTGCAACACCGATTCCTCGTACTTTAAATATGTGATTAAATAAACTTCGTGATATTTCGACAATTACAACTCCGCCTCAGTGAAGACTTCCGGTGATTTCTGAGCTGAGAAAATATTCTGATGCAATTACAAGAGATGCTATTTTAAAGGAGATTAAGAGATGAGGACAAGTTTATTTTCTTCATAACCGAGTTGAAACTATTGAGTGAATTGCTGATAAATTGTCAAAATTAGTACCGGAAGCAAAATTTATTGTTGCGCATTGACAACTTTCTCCACATGAGCTTGAAGAGAGGATTTTAGCATATAAAAAATGAGAATATGATGTTTTGATATCGTCAACCATCATTGAAAATGGGATAGATTTATCAAATGCTAATACTATGATTGTAAATAATGCTGAAAAGTTTGGACTTTCGCAACTTTATCAACTTCGTTGAAGGATTTGAAGGTCAAAAAGGCAGGCTTTTGCATATTTTTTATATCACACAAGGTGAGTTTCTGTTGATGCAAAAAAAAGATTAAGAGCAATTGTTGAAGCTTCTGAGTTATGAGCTTGATTTCAAATTGCAATGAAAGATTTGGAAATTCGCTGAGCAGGGGATATTTTGTGAGCAAAGCAAAGTGGTTCGGCGACTTCAATTTGAGTTTCACATTTTTTGAGAGTGTTAGAAAAAGCAGTTGAAGAAATGAGATCTTGATGAAATTTGCAAAAAAATTGAGAGGAAAATTTTGATTCAACAACAATTGATTTGCCAATAAACTGATTTATTCCAGATTGATATATTACAGAAATTAACGAAAAAATGTCAATTTATCAGAAGCTTTCAGCGACAACAAATGAAAAACTTTTGAGTGAGATAGTGTCAGATATTGAAGAGGAGTATTGAGAAGCTCCGATTGAGTTGAAAAATTTAGAAAAATTATTGAGATTAAAAATTAAAGCAACAAAAGCGCAAATTAAAAAAATTTTTACAAGATGATGAGAAAATTGAAAAGAATTGGTATTTTTACTTTTAGAAGATACAAAACCGGAGAAGATTTTTAAATTGTTTTCTGTAAATCAGAAGTGGCAAATTCGTGGGGATAGTGTTGCAATTTTGATGGATGATTTGGCGGGTGCTTGGTTTTTGGAGGTGGAGAGGAGTGTGGAGGTTTTGATTTAAAAATTATTTTAAGTTTAAAAAATTAAAAAAACTTCTAAAAAAAATTTTTCAGAAGTTGTTTATTTTTTTTAAGTTAAAAAATTTTTTACCCTCAATTTATCAATTTCTTCAAATTTTTCGCTAAATTTCTATTTGTATCTCTCTCTTTTATTGCATTTCTTTTATCAAATTTCTTTTTTCATTTTCACAAAGCAATTTCAATTTTAATATATCTTCATTTCGTCAAAATTGCAGTTGGAACCACGGTGTATCAAGGCTGATCTCATTTTGAGAAAAATTTTTCAATTTCTGATTTTTTTGCCAAAATTTTTCTTGATTGTTCTGGAAAGTGATCAAAATGATTTGGTAATTTTGAATATTTTCAAATATTTAAATTTTTTACCCGCATTTCTAATTTATCAGAACCTCAATTGTTAAAAGAAATATATGCTCATTTCATTGAGCAGTTTTTTTCACGAAGCGCTTTGACTTCGTATCATTTTAATTGCATTCAGCAAATTAAATGATTTGAAAGTTCGTAGTCGAAATTTGCCTTTTTGTTTTTACAGATTATCATTTTGGTTTTTTTTAGTTATTCTTAACTTTTTTATTAATCCTTTACTCTTCTGTTTGGGGTAATATGTTTCAAATAAATATTTGAAATTTTTACATCTTTTTTCAAACAATTACAAAAATTGGAGATTTTTCTCTTAACATTTTATAAGAAATTTTACCAAAAATCCTTGCTAATTTTGCTATTGTTTGCATTTTTTTAAAATTAAAAAATTATTTATCCAACAAATCCTCATGTTAAATTTTTAGTTTCAGAATCAAAAAATTTCATCTGCTCTTTTTGAAATTTTAACTCAATTCTTCAAACTGGACCATGACGATTTTTTCTGATAAATAAATCTGTTATTCATTTTCTTTCTGTGTCTGGTTCATAATATTCTTCACGATACATCATAAAAACAACATCGGCATCTTGCTCAATTGATCAAGAATCTCTTAAATCAGAAAGTTGTGGGATTTTTCAAGGTCTTGATTCAACAGCTCTTGAAAGTTGTGAAAGTGCAATAATTGGCACTGAAAGTCATCTTGCCAAGGCTTTTAATTGCCTTGAAATTTCTGAAATTTCATTTACTCTATTCGCTGCAAGTGCAGGATTTCACGATGTCATCAATTGTAAATAATCAATAACTATTATATCCAAACCATGTTCCATCTTTAAACGACGACATTTTGCTTTTACTTCGGAAAGCGATGCTCAAACTGAGTCATCGATAAAAATATTTGCCTTTCAAAGCTGATCAAGTCACATTCATAATTTTGCAAAATCCTCATCATTCAGCATTCATTTGTGTAATTTCCACGAATCAACTCAAATTGTTGAGCAAAATAATCTATCAACAAGTTGTTCTTTTGACATTTCCAAAGAAAAAAGTCAAACATTCTTTTTTCAATTAATTGCTGCATTTTGAGCGATATTTAAAGCAAGTGCAGTTTTTCACATTGCTGGTCTTGCTGCTAAAATAATTAATTCTGATGGTTTAAATCAATTTAATTTTTCATCAATTCATTTGAAATGAGAATAAATAACAGCTTTTTCAGCTTCTTCATCAATTTCTCAATTGTGTTTTTTTGAGAAAAAATCAAACCTTCCGGCTAAAATATCTTTAATATGAACAAATTTATCTTTTAAAAATGTTTGCGAAATTGAAAAAACTTGTTTTTCCGTTTTTTCCAAAAGTTCAATTGTATCTTTTGATTCATCAAATCAGTATCAAATAATTTCATTTCAAGCTGTGATCATATTTCTACGAGTCGCAGTTTCTTTGACAATTTTTCAATATGCTCAAATATGTGCAGAAGTTGGCACTTCTGATGCAATTTCTGCTAAATATTCAATTCATCAGATTATTTCCAATTTTCATTTTTTTTCCAAAAAATCAGAAACTGTCAAAAGATCAACTGGAGTATGTCTTGCTTGCAAATTTAAAATTGCATCCCAAATTATTTTATGTTTTTCATCATAAAAATCATCAGTTGAAATCAAATCAGAAACTTGATAAAATGAATCTTTATCAATAAAAATTGATCAAATTACAGATTTTTCTGCTTCAATATTATGCGGAGGTGTTTTAATTTTATTCATATTTTTTTTGGATTTTTTTCTTTATTAAAAAAATTTTTTTTGGAAATACAAAATTTTTTATTTTTTGTATAAAAATATTTTACTTTTAAAAATAAAAAAATAGCATTTCTGATGCTTGTAATTTTTTTATGATTTCCTTCAGGTAAGGCTTTTGTACATATAATCATTTAAATGGTCATCTTCATTTTTTAATGATAACTACACTATTTTTATATTTTTACGAGTGCATAAACGCCGGTTCTGATTTGTTTTATTGACATAATTTATTTATAAGAATCACTTTTCAATATTTTTATAAAATTATTAAATTTGACAAATAAAAAATTTAAACTTTATTTATAAAAAAATAAAATAAATTATGGAAAGAATTGAAGTTTTATCATCAAAAAACATCTCATTAGTTGTACCGGAAAAACAAGATATTAAATTATGGTATCAATGAGTTAATAATATTGAAACTCAAAAATATCTTTGAAGTATGTTTTGACAAGTAATCAGCCTTGAGGCTGAAGAAGATTATTTTAATAAATTAAAAAATGATCAAAGCATTAGGCAATTTTGTATTTATGTAAAACCTAAATCTAAAATCATATGAAATATAAGCCTTATGGAAATTGATTTTCAAAATAGAAAAGCTAATTTTTGAATTGCTATTTTTGATGAAAAAAGTAGAGGAAAATGATATTGAACCGAATCTATTAAGTTAATTTTAGAATATGCCTTTGAAGTTTTATGATTAAATAAAATAAATCTTTGATTTATTGAATTCAACGAAAGAGCAAGGGCAGTTTATGAAAAAATCTGATTTAAATATGCATGAACTTTAAAACAAGATTTTTATCAATGATGAAAATATTATGACCATATTTTAATGGAAATATTTTTTGATAATTTTAAAAAATAGTTAATTTTTAATTAACTAGGGCCTAGTAAGGTTTAACGCTTCATTTTTCAATATTTAAATCTTATTTTCTTTTTTATTTTCATTTTCATTTTCATTTTAAAATTTCACTTGTTTTAAATGCATCAAAATCTAGTGAGAAATACTTAATTATTTCTCTTGAAGTTGATGATAGTAGATGGCTATTTTTCTTATATAAATTTTATTAATACAAAATTAGATGACATTGAAAAAACGACAAAAGAAATTGAAAATTTAAATGAATGAGAAAGAAATAAGCTATTAGAATTAGAGATTTTTGTTGATATTCTAAATAAGGCTGAAGAATACTATAAGAATGCCGACTATGTTCAAAAGAGAAAAATCGCTAAAATCTTGCTTTTGAATATAGTCGTAACACACGAAAAAAGGCTTGAAGTTCAGGTTAAACCTGACCTTCAAACCCTCTTTAATTCTGTATGGCTCCCCCGACAGGATTCGAACCTGTGACCAAAAGATTAACAGTCTTCTACTCTACCGCTGAGCTACAAGGGAATGCTTATTTTAACTCCAAAATGTGAATGTCTCTGTGAACAAATTGTCACTTTCTTCAATACACATTTTTTAAAGCCGATTCAGTATAAATACTTTTTTTTAAAATATCAAGTGTTTTTTTCAAAAAAATTTTTTCACCTCATTCTTGCGGATAACAAGGCAAACAAAAGATAATTTTTTTAATTCAATTTTTTTCAAAATTATAAAGCGCATTTTCCCAAATTTCAGATAAAATTTCATCATTTTCATAAATTTCTTTTTGATTTGCAAAATTGTTCATATTTTGTCATAAATATCACTCTGTCACCACACAATCAACAGAAATTTTCTCAAATCTTTTTACATCGTGTAGAAAAAATTTTTTTTCTCATAAAAAATTTTGTTTTCATTCTGAAAATTTTTTTTTAGCTTTAAAATTTTTTTCTTTTTCTAAAAAATTTTTTTCTCTTGTATTCTCAGGTTTTTTTTCTTCAAAAATTTTTCCAGATTCAAAATATTCAAAATTTCATTTTGTAAATTCAACCATTTCTTCTGATATATCGCTTCAATAAATTTTTTCAAATCACATTAAACCAGCCTCCAAAAGTATTGTTCAAGTTCAGCAAAATGGGTCCCAAATTGAGTTATTTTCTTTTTTTCATCATGCAAAATTTATCAACATTTGTGCTAATTTTGGTGGAAGCATTCAGACTTTTGCTGATCTTTGAGGTTTTTTGTAATCTCTTTTTGAGTAAAAATCAACATCTTGAACAGATTCAGTTTTTGCCAAAAAATATCTTCAAGTGTTTTCGTCTTCCAAAACTGTGATTTCAAGTCATCATTTATCAACAATTTGTTTTCTTGATAAAATATCGTCTAAATTTGCAAAATTTTTATTCAAAAATCTAATTCAAGAAATTTTTCATTTACATTCTGAAATCAATTTTTTTACTCAATCTCACTCAATTTTTTTTCATAAGCTTGTAAAAAAATTTATTCAAACTCTCATTTTTCATTCTTTTTTTTCTCTGAAAATTTTTAATTCTTCAAAAATTTTTTCTAAAACTTCGTCTTCGTAAATGGATTTTTGCAAGGCTGAAAAAATTTTTTTCGTTCATCAGATATTTTTTTGTAATTCCAAAATTTCTTCCGATGACAAATTTAATTCATCGCAAGCTAAAAAATCTCTTCTAATTTTATAAAAATTTTTTCAAGGAAAATTTTTTTCAAGTTCTAATTTTGATAAATAAAAATTTGTTCAGGTGTTAAAAATTGTCATTTGTTCTATTATTTTTTCTGATTTTTAATTTATCATAAAAAAATTTTTTATTCAAGTTAAAAAAAATAATAGTTTTTTTGCATATCAAAAAAAAATTATTATTTTTTCAAAAAATAAATAAATTTTTATATAAATGGAGGAAAATACAACATTTAATCATCTTGAAATTGAAAAAAAATGGCAAGATTTTTGGGAAAAAAATAAAACTTTTAAAACTGAAATAGATAAAAATAAAGAAAAATTTTATATTTTGGATATGTTTCCATATCCATCTGGTGCATGATTGCATGTTTGACACCCTGAGTGATACACGGCTTCGGATATTTTGGCGAGATATAAAAGATTGAAAGGATTTAATGTTTTACACCCGATGTGATGGGATGCTTTTTGACTTCCTGCTGAGAATTATGCGATAAAAACGGGGACGCATCCATCAATTACAACTCAACAAAATATTGAAAATTTTACAAAACAAATTAAATCAATTTGATTTTCTTACGATTGGGATAGAGAAATAAATACAACTGATGAAGATTATTACAAGTGGACTCAGTGGATTTTTTTGAAATTATTCGAAAAATGATTGGCATACGAAACAAAAATGCCAATAAATTTTTGTCCGTCTTGCAAGACTTGATTGGCAAATGAGGAGGTTGTTGAGTGAAAATGTGATAGATGCAATTCTGTGGTGGAAAGGAAAAATCTTCGTCAGTGGATGTTGAAAATTACCGAATATGCACCGCAATTGCTTGAAGATTTGGATACATTGCCTTGATGGAGTGATTCTTTGAAGGCGATGCAGAGGAATTGGATTTGAAAAAGTGAGGGGTGTGAGTTTGAAATGTTGAAAGATTGAGATGGTTTTAAAAAAATCTCAGTTTACACAACTCGTATTGATACAGTTTTTTGAATGACTTATGCGGTTTTAGCACCTGATCATAAAGATGTGAAAAAATTTATTACTGATGAAAAAAGAGAGGAGTGTGAAAAATATATTGAACAATCTTCAAAAAAATCTGATTTGGATAGAACTGAACTTGCAAAAGAAAAAACTTGAGTTTTTACAGGTTCTTATGTTGTAAATCCTTTTAATTGAGAAAAAGTTCCACTTTGGATTTGAGATTATGTTTTGGGGAGTTATTGAACTGGGGCAGTGATGGCTGTTCCTGCGCATGATGAAAGGGATTTTGAGTTTGCGAAGAAGTATTGATTGGAAATTGTAAATTCTATTTGATATGAAAAAATAAATATTAATAATTGTGTATTAGATGAATGAGTGGCTTCAAAGGTTTATGCTGAAACAAAAATTATCAATAATAAAAATATTTATATAATTATTTGAGAACCAACTATTCAAGATTGAATTCTGATAAATTCCTGAGAATTTACCGGTTTAACTTCAAAAGAAGCAAGAGAAAAAATATCTAAATTCGCAGAAGAAAATAATTTTTGAACAAAAAAAATAAATTTTAAATTAAGAGATTGGGTATTTTCTCGTCAAAGATACCGGTGAGAACCAATTCCAATTGTACATTGTGATGATTGTTGAATGGTTGCGGAAAAAGAGGAAAATTTACCATTAACTTTACCAAAAGTTGAAAAATATGAGCCATCGTGAACATGAGAGTCTCCACTTGCAAATATTGAAGAATGGGTGAATTGTAAATGTCCAAAATGCTGAAAACCTGCAAAAAGAGAGACAAATACTATGCCACAATGGGCTTGATCTTCATGGTATTATTTGAGATATATGGATCCAAAAAATTCTGAAAAATTTGTTTGAGAAGATGCTGAAAAATATTGGGGGCAAGTTGATGTTTATGTTTGAGGTGCTGAACATGCAGTTTTACATTTGCTTTACGCGAGATTTTGGCACAAGGTTTTGTTTGATTTATGACTTGTTTCGCATAAAGAACCATTTAAAGAATTGAGAAATCAAGGGCTTGTCATGGCATTAGATTGAGAAAAAATGTCAAAATCAAAATGAAATGTTGTAAATCCAGATGATGTAATTCAAGAATTTTGAGCTGATACTTTGAGACTTTATGAAATGTTTATGGGGCCATTTGATCAAAATGTTGCTTGGGATACAAAATGAATAAAATGAGTGAAAAGATTTTTGGATAAAGTTTGGAATTTGAGAAAAAAGGTTGATAAAGATTTTGAAAACTCTGATGAGGTTTTAAAAAATTTGCATCAAACAATAAAAAAAGTTTGAGAAAAAATTGAGAAATTTGAGTTTAATACTGCAATTTCTGATATGATGGTTTTGGCAAATTTATTGCAAAAACAAGAGAAGATTTCTAGATGAGTTTTTTATAATTTTCTAAAAATTTTAAATCCATTCGCACCTCATTTAACTGAAGAATTAAATGAAATTTTATGGTGACAAGAAATTTTAGCTTATCAAAAATTTCCAGAATATAGTGAAAAATGGTTAACTGATAATGAAAAAATTTTCCCAATTCAGGTAAATTGAAAAGTTCGTGCGCAATTGAAAGCTGATAAAGATATTTCAAAAGATGATGCGATAAAGGAGGCTAAAAAGTTGGTTGAAAAATATTTGGAATGAAAAGAAATTAAAAAAGAAATTTTTGTTCCTGGGAAAATTATTTGATTTGTTGTTTAAAAAATAAAAAAATTACAATGAACGAAAAAATAAAAAGTTATCAAGAAAAAATAATTTCTGCAAAAAATGAAATTGCCAAAAAAATAATTTGACAAGAAGAGTTGATTGAAAGTTTGTTTTTATCAATTTTTTCTTGATGACACATACTTTTGGAGTGAGTTCCGGGTTTGGCAAAAACTGAATCGATTAAGGCGATTTCTGAAATTTTTTGAGCAAGTTTCAAAAGAGTTTCATTTACTCCTGATTTGTTGCCATCCGATGTGCTTTGATGAATGATTTTTGATCAAAAAAAATCTGAATTTAAAATTAAAAAGTGACCAATCTTTACAAATTTTTTGCTTTGAGATGAGATAAATCGTGCACCAGCAAAGGTTCAATCATCGCTTTTGGAGGCGATGGCTGAAAAACAAGTGACAATTTGAGATGAAACCTTTGCACTTCCGAAGCCATTTTTGGTTATGGCAACTCAAAATCCACTTGAACAAGAATGAACCTTTCCTCTTCCTGAAGCGCAAGTTGATAGATTTTTTATGAAGGTTATTTTGTGATATCCATCGGAAAAAGAGGAGTTTGAAATTGTGCAAAAAAATTTAAATTTTGAAAAAGGGGATTTGCAACAAATTTTTTCGCTTGAAGAAATTTCAGAAATTCAAAAAATTTGTGAAAATATTTATTTAGATGAAAATTTAATTTCTTACATTACAAAAATTATTTCTGCGACAAGAAAAATTTCTGAAATTTATCCAGAATTTAAAGATTTTATTGAGTATTGATGTTCACCAAGAGCATCAATTTCACTTGCAAAAGCGGTGCAGGCAATGGCATTTTTTGAATGAAAAGATTTTGCAAATCCTGATGATGTGAAAAAAGTTGCAAAAAGGATTTTGAGACACAGGATTTGATTGACTTACAGAGCAGAAATTGAGTGAGTTGATGCGGATTTTGTGATTGAAAAGATTTTGGAAAAAGTTGAGTTAGTTTAAAAGTTTTATTTAAAAAGCGGGTAAACCCCGCTTTTTTTAATGTAGCTTTCAAATATCAACTCATTGATAATAATAATGTAAAATTTTTCTGTAAGACCATCACATTTGCCCAAATTTTTCTGCTCAAAGTCAAGAAAGCCCAACTCAATGCCCACATAATCTCAATCTGTATCTCCTTGTGTCTTTTCAGTGTTTGTCATTTACACTTTGATAAACCGATGAAACTTTATTAAAATATTCACCTTTCCATCCTGCCTGAGCTGGTGTTTTTGTTTTTCAATTTGAGCAAGAAAAAAATGCAGTTTTTAAAATTTCTCAATTAAATCTCAAAATTTCTCATTTTGTTTCACGAAGGGCTTGTTGCCATTTTGGTGATCTTTTTTCATATCATGCACCTAAATATTTTTGAAAAACATCTGGATCGTCTGATCAATCATAATTTTTTCACGGAAATTTTCTGTATTTTGTTTTTGTGTAAAAACTTGCATAAGACCTTGCAACAACAGTCAAAGCCTTTCTTTTTTCGTGATTTGAAGATTCTGGAACCTCTGCAATTCATTTCATGTAATCTTCAATATCCAAATTATTTATTACCAAAATTTTTCATTTTACACGATTATCAAGTGCATAAACTTCTATTTTTCATCTAAAAAAATTATCGTTTATTTTTTTATTCCAAGCAGGTGAGTGGATCCAGTTTTTTAAAAATACAAATCAATTATCAGCTTTTATTGAAAAATATTTTCACCAATATTTTTTTCAATCAATTGAAACAATAATTTTTTTATTTCAGTCTGATCTTACCCAAATATTATTTTTTTCTGTGATAAAAAATTTTTTTCTGTCCAAAAAAATTTCTCAATTTATAGGTCAAAAATTTTCTGATTTAATTCAAAAATTTACTGCATTATGCGGAAAAGATAATTTTATTTTGATATTATTTTCTTCATTTTCTAAAAATGAAGTTTTTTTTGTTTTTTCTAAAATTTTTTCATTTTCAATTGATTTTTCTTTTTGAATTTTAGATTTTTTTTCATTTGCAATTTTTTCCCTCATTAGTCTTATTTTTTCTGCGATACTTAATCAAGATTCAAAATAAAGTTTTGGTTCTTTTTTTGCTTTAATTTTTTCTCATGAAACAACTGTGGTTTCAAATTCAGTTCATTTAATTGTTCAGATTGAATTTACTCTTGTAAAAAATTTTTCCGTGAAAGTTCAATTTTGATTTGCTTTTACTTTAAAAATAAAAGTTGCAGTTTTTCATGGTGAAACTTTATTTTCTTTCATTAAGGCTACAATATTTTTATCAATCCAAGATTTTGAGTAAAGTTTTGAATTTGAATTTGTGGTTCTCAAAGAGATTCTATTTTTTCAATTTTTATACCATGTTATGTTTGTTTTATTTTTAATTCTAACAATTACTGTTCATTCTGTTCATTTTTTTAAAAATAATTTTTTTGCTGATAAATGTGTAATTATTCAAGAAAGATTTGCTTCTTTTACTTCAATTTTTAGTTCAAATCTTCATAATCTATCAAAATTTTTTCAATTTGCCAAAGCTTGTAAAGTAGCTGTGTAAGTTCAAGGTTTTGTTGGGGCTTGAATTGTTACATCAGCGAATCCGGCTTGATGTCTAGGGACGAAATCTATAATTGGATAAACGAAGCTATCAAATTTTAATCATCACGAACGAACTACATGAAAAGAAACTTGTTCGCTTTCCCATGCAACATCTGAAAGATTTTTTAATCAAATTTTTACAGTTTTTTTCTGACCTGTTAAAAAAACATTTTCACGAGATTTTCTCAATAATTGTGCTCTATAATGCGGTTTTTTAACTTTAATATTAAACTGCATTGAGCGGTCTCATAAAAAAGTGTCTTCTCAAATTACAGGAATAAATTTTTCCTGATATTCTCATGCGATCATTGGAGCTCTTAAAAAAAATTCAAAAGTTCAAAATTCTCATGGTTCAACTGTTTTTTCTTTTAACCTTGCTAAAATTGTGTCATTTGATCACTCTTCTTTTATTACAAAAGGCGAACGTCTTCACATTTGAAAAGTTTTCAATTTTATCGCATGATCTCATGAACGAAACCATTTTGTATTTCAAGTGTTTTGTAAAATTATTTTTGCATAAAAAGATTGACCTCAATAAATCTCTCTTGGAGGTTGTTTTAGTTGAACAAATTGATAAGAATTGCTTGCTCATTTTACTTTAACCGGCTGAACAATTGTTCATTTTGTAAATTTTGTTGTTCAGTTTATAATTGGTACAAATTCTAAAGAATAAAGCCCGGATTCATATCAAGAAACAATTGTAACCTTAAAATGTCCAATTCATCAAGGATAAACCTTGTCTTCTTCTAAATTTGCAGCAACATAATTTTTATCTGGAAAAATTGATTCTACATAAAGATTTCTATTTGTGTTATCTGCTACATAAAGCCAGGTTCATTTTGTCCAAGTTTTATTTGAAGTGTTTTTATATGTAAAAGTAATTTGTTTTTCAGTTGTTGGTTGCATTTCAAGAACTGAAATATCTGTTTTTATTTCTGCAATATTTTCGTATGATGAAAAATTTGTTGTTTCTTTTATGTCAAAATTAAAATCTGATAATTCAATTTGTTTTCTAATTGAAGGGATTTTTTTGTAAAGATTATCTCATGGACAGGCAGTTTTTCAAACATCTCTGTGTCAAAGGATATTTTGTGAATAAACTCAGTGAAAATATGAACTTTTTGTAACATCTAAATTGTATTTTGCTCATAAATATGCAATCAATTTTGAAAGTGATCTTAATTGAGCCAGTGTTGGTTTTTGGTTTTGAAAATTTCACATCATCGAAATTCATAAACTTCCAATATTATAGCATTTTGCGTGGGCTCAAACTACATAATCTCAACCAGATTTTCATTCATAAATATTTCATTTTTGGTCGATTATATAATGATAACCAATATCTCACCACCTTTTTGTTAAGGTATGATACCTGTAAATTCATCTCATTTTTTGTTTTCATGGTAAAAATTGAGATTTGTAGGATTCAGCTGTGTGATGAATTATGATTTTTTTGATATCTTTTGAATATTGATGAGGCCATAAAAGTGGTTTTCAAAATTCGTTGTAAATTATTTTTGCATAAGTTTTTTCATCTGATTTTAATCATGAATTTTCACATGTTGAATAATATCTTGTTACATTGTATTGAGTTTTTTTAGGTTTTGCATCTTCTGAATAATTAAACCTTAAACTTTCATCTGCTCACCATTCTTTTCTTGAAATAATTTTTATTCATCTGGTAAAATTATTTATTCATGCAACAAAATTATCAAAAAAATTTTCTTTTGGTATTAAATTTTTTTTCCATCAAAAAATTTTTACCGCTCAACTTGAAGAAATTTTTATCCGTTGAGAATTTTTTATGTCTAAAATTTGAGAAAAACTTCATTTTTTTTCGTTTCATTTTTCAAAATTATGAAATCCATCTCATAAATCTTCCGTCATTTTAAAAATTTTTTTCTCAGAATTTGTTTCTAAAAAAGCTTCTTTTTGTCAATTTAAAAATTGTAAATGAATTGTATCAATTTCAGCAGGAAGACGAATCCATTGAGAATTGTTAACTTCTAAATTTACTGAAAAATCTCTTGTTGTTGATAAAAGAGTTTCATTTGTTGGTAAAAAAATAAATAAAATAAAAGTAAATATTGTTAAAAAAATTTTTTTCATCGATTGTTGAATTTTTTATAAAAGTATAAAATTTATAAAAATTTTTTTTGAGAAATAAAATTTTTTTTTGTTTTCTTTTAAGAAATCTAAATTATTTATTTTATTATCATGATTTTTTTATAAAAAAAACCTCGTTTTCACGAGGTTTTAATATTTAAGTTAAATTTAAAATTAAGCAATAATTTTAGAAATAATTCAAGCTCAAACAGTTCTTCATCATTCTCTAATTGCGAATTTAGTTCATTCTTCAAGTGCAACTGCTTTTCAAAGAGTAACATTGAATTTTAAGTTATCTCAAGGCATTACCATTTCAACTCATTCTGGTAATTCAACATCTCAAGTTACATCAGTTGTTCTAATGTAGAATTGAGGTTTGTATCATTTAAAGAAAGGAGTATGTCTTCATCATTCATCTTTAGAAAGTACATAAACTTCACATTCAAATTGAGTATGAGGAGTAATTGATCATGGTTTTGCACAAACTTGTCATCTTTCAACATCATCTCTTTCAATTCATCTGATTAATAATCAAACATTTTCTCATGCTCTTCATTCATCAAGAGATTTTTTAAACATTTCAACTCAAGTTACCACAGTTTTAGTAGTTTCTTTAATTCAAACTAGTTCAATTTCTTCTCATGGTTTAATAATTCAAGTTTCAATTTTTCAAGTAATAACAGTTCATCTTCATTTAATCGAGAAAACATCTTCAACTGGCATTAAGAATGCTTTATCAGTTTCTCTAATTGGATCTGGGATGTAAGAATCTAAAGCATTTAAAAGTTCAATAACTGGTTTTGCTTTTCAATCAAAATCAGAAGGATTTTCTAATGCTTCAAGTGCAGATCATTTAATAACTGGTAAGTCATCTCATGGGAACTCGTATTTAGAAAGTAATTCTCTAACTTCCATTTCCACTAATTCTAATAATTCTTCATCATCAACCATATCACATTTGTTTAAGAAAACAACTATGTAAGGTACATTTACTTGTCTTGCTAAAAGAATATGTTCTCTTGTTTGAGACATTGGTCAATCTGTTGCAGCAATTACAAGAATCGCACCATCCATTTGTGCAGCTCAAGTAATCATGTTTTTAACATAATCGGCATGACCTGGACAATCAACATGAGCATAGTGTCTAGTTTCAGTTTCGTATTCAATGTGAGAAGTTGAAATTGTAATTCATCTTTCTCTTTCTTCTGGTGCATTATCAATTTGATCAAAAGCTTTCACTTCTCATCACATTTTTGCAGAAGCAACTGCAGAAATCGCAGCAGTTAAAGTTGTTTTACCGTGATCTACATGTCAAATTGTTCAAACATTAACATGAGTCTTGTTTCTTTCGAATTCAGCCATTTTAAAAATAGTTATTTAATAATTATAATTTGTGTAAAAATAAATTTACGATTTCTAATTTATT
>JAJOLG010000059.1 GCA_021129445.1 Candidatus Altimarinota bacterium
ATCATTATTTTATATATAAAAAATAATGATATTATGAGCTTAAATTGGTTAAAAGATAAAACTCCTGAGATTTTCAATAAAGTTATAAAAAATTGAGAAATGGCACAAGAAAGTGTTGATTCTGTTGCTAATGAAGATTTTTATATTTCTGAAGAGTTTGTAAAAGAATTAATTAAGATATTAAGAGTTGAAAAAATAATTTTAATGTTTTAAAAGATGAGGCGGATTGACTTGTTGATGAAAATAAAAGATTAAATGAAGAAAATGACAATTTAGCTTTTGGAGTAAAAAGATTAAATGAATTTTTTGTTAAAATAAAATCTTAAAATAAAAAAATACAAATTTTGCATTTTAATTTATTTTTCTTAAAAAATAAAAAAATAAATTTTTAAAATAATGCAATTTACAAAAAAAATTTCAAATCAAATCCAAAATTATTTAAATTCAGAAAAAAAACCTCTTATTTGCGTCGTTTGACCAACCGCAACTTGAAAAACTGAATTTTGAATTGAAATTGCAAAAAATTTTTCCTGAGAAATGATAAATTGCGATTCAAAGCAAATTTATAAGGATATTGAGTGTATCACAGGCTTGGATTACGAAGAATTAAAATGAGTAAAAAACCATTTTTTTTGAATTGCGGAAATTACAGATAATTCTTGGTCGTCGGCAAAATTTTTGGAAGAGCTTGAAAAATTGATTGATGAGATTTACAAAAGGTGAAAAGTGCCAGTTTTGGTGTGATGAACTGGGTTATTTTTTTCATCTCTGATTGAATGATTTGAAATTCCAAAAAATTCTACAAATCCAAAAATTGTTGAAGAATTAGAGAAAAAATCAAATGAAGAATTATTTTTGGAGTTGCAAAAAGTTGATTTTGAATATTCTCAAAAAACCCATCAAAATAATCGTGTTCGTGTTATTCGAGCCTTGGAATTCTTTTATTCTTCGTGAATAAAAAAATCTTCTGAGAGAAAAAATATTGAAAAAAAATTTAATCCATTGATTTTTTGTAAAAAAATTTTTTCTGATGAAGAAAGAAATATTTTGTATGAAAAAATAAATATTCGTGAAGAAAAAATTTTTTTAAATTCCATAAAAAAAATTTCAGAGATTTTAAAAAATTTTTCTGATGATGAAAAAATTTTTTTTGAAGAGCAAAAAAAATTTCCTGCTTTAAAAAGTATTTGAATTACAGAAATTTTTTTATTTTTGAAGTGAAAAATTTCAAAAGAGGAGGCGATTTTGAGAATTCAACAATTTGCGAGAAATTATGCGAAAAGGCAGATGACCTGGTGGAGAAAGAAGGATTGAGTGGATTTTGTTTTGTAATTTGTAAAAATCATTCATTATAATGAATGATTTTTTATTGTGTATAAATTTTTTTCTGTTTTTTTATTTTTGCTCTGTTTTTTCTTTAAAGTAAAACATTTCTAACTTTTTTTCAAAATAAATTTGACATTTAATTTTTTCTCGTTAGTTTTCTCTGGCATGTTTTTTTACAACATGTTTTATGTTAATAAAAAGGTTTTGAGGAAAATTTTATTTTTCAAAAAAACTAACTAACCAATAAAAATAATATGTTTACTTGATTTTTAGCAACGAAAGTTTGAATGTCGCAAATTATCGACAATGAAACTTGAAAAATTACACCGGTGACTTATATTTCTGTTGAAGAAAATATTGTTACTCAAATTAAAACTATTGAAAAAGATTGATATAATGCTGTTGTTTTATGAACAAATAAATACAACAAACCAACTAAAACTAGAATTTTCAAAAATGTAAAAGAGTTTAAAGTTGATTCAGTAGAATGAATAAAAATATGAGATAAAGTTAATTTATCTGATTTTGAATGAATGTGAGAATGTCATGTTACATGAGTTTCTAAATGAAAATGATTTGCTTGACCAGTTAAAAGATGGAATAGAACAATTGCAAGAAAAACTCATTGAACTAAATATATTAGACATTGATCTACAATGAATTCTTGTATTACTTGAAGATCTAAAAAATGAATAAAAATGGCGGGTCACATGTGAAATGAAAATACTACTTTAAAATTTAGAGAAGTTTCTTTAATAGATTTAGATGAAAATGTTTTTGCTATTAAATGACCAATTCCTTGATTTAATGGATGATCTCTAATTATCAAAAAAGCATAAAAAAAGATATGAAAATTACAATATACGATAATAAAGGTAAAAAATCATCTGATTTAGCTTTAAATAAAGAAATTTTCTGAGTTGAGCCAAATTTTGAATTGATGCATAGATATCTTGTTTTACAAAAAGCAAATTCTAGATATAACTTAGCTTCAACTTTAACTAAATGAGAAGTTAGATGATGATGAAGAAAACCATTTAGACAAAAATGAACTTGAAGAGCAAGACAATGATCAACTAGAAATCCACATTGGGTTTGATGATGAGTGTCTCATTGACCAAGATGAGTTAGAAATTTTTCTTTAATGATGCCAAGAAAAATGAGAAGAAAAGCTTTATTTTCTTTCTTATCAAAAAAAGCATCTGATGAAAAAATATTTTGATTAGAATCTGTAAAAATTACAAAAACTAAAGAATTAAAATCTTTATTAGATACAATTAAATTTGATAGAAATTTACTTATTGTAGTTTCTGAAAAAGCAAAAGATGAAAATTTAATAAAATCTGCTAAAAATTTAGAAAATGTTAAAGTTATTTTAGCAAATTATTTAAACCCATCTGATTTAACAAAATATAGAAATATTTGTTTTTACTGAGATAGTTTAAATGCAGTTGAGAATACATTTTTAAAGAAATAAGATAAAAAATAATAAATAAAATGAATAATTATTTTTGAATTATAAAAGGGATTGTTGAAACAGAAAAAACTCATAAATTAAATTGAGAAAATAAATATGTTTTTGCAATAAATATAGCTGCAAATAAAATCGATGTAGCAAAAGCAATTGAATATTTTTACTGAGTTGAAGTTAAATGAGTAAATACTGTAAAGGTTAGAAAAAAAACAAGATTGATTTGAAGAAATAAAATCATGACAAGGAGACATGCTTGAGCAAAAGCAGTTGTTACTTTGAAAGAATGAAATAAAATTGATTTTACAGCTTTAACTTTCAAAGAAAATAAATCTGAAAAAAAATAAAAGGATATGGCTAATAAACTTTATAAACCAACAACACCGGGTAGAAGAAATTATTCAGTAGCTTCTTTTGAAGAACTTACAACTTCTAAACCAGAAAAAACTTTATTGAAAAAAATTCAAGCAAATTCTTGAAGAAATAATCAATGAAGAATTACAATCAGGCATAGATGATGAGGTCATAAAAGAATGTATAGAATTATTGATTTTAAAAGAACTGATAAAAAAGATGTTGAATGAACTGTAAAATCAATAGAATACGATCCAAATAGAACTTCATATATCGCATTAGTATTTTATACTGATTGAGAAAAAAGATACATTATTTCTCCAGAGTGAATGAAAGTTTGAGATAAAATTATTTGTTCTGATAAAGCAGAGATTAAATCATGAAATAGAATGATGTTAAGAAATATTCCAGTTTCTTACCCAATATATAATATTGAATTAAAATTATGAAGATGAGGTCAAATGGTTAAAACTGCTTGATCATCAGCAAAATTAGTTTCTCTTGATTGAGAATATGCACAAGTTGCACTTCCATCATGAGAAGTTAGATATATTTCAAAAGATTGTTTCGCAACAATCTGAACTGTATCAAATAGAGATCATTCTTTAATTAAAATTTGAAAAGCATGAAGACAAAGATGGTTATGAAAAAGACCAAATGTTCTTTGAAAATCAATGAATGCTTGTGATCATCCACATTGATGATGAGAATGACATTCTCCAATTTGAATGAAAGCTCCAAAAACACCATGGTGAATGCCAGCTTTATGATACAAAACTAGAAAGAAAAACAAAACAAGTAATAAATTTATTGCTGTAAGTAGACACAGAAATAAGAAATAAGATTAAAATATGTCAAGAAGTCTAAAAAAATGACCGGTTATATGTGCAAGATTAAATAAAAAAATTATGTCTTGAGATTGAAAATCTGTATTTAAAACTTATTCTAGATGGAGTACTATTCCACCAGAATGGATTTGAAAAAATATAGAAGTACATAATTGAAAAACTTTTGTTACGGTACATATTACAGAAAATCATGTTTGACACAAATTATGAGAATTCTCTTTAACGAGAACTTATAGATGACATGATGCTAAGAAAAAATAATAATAAGAAAAAATGAAAGCATTATTAAAAAATGTTAGGATATCACCGAAAAAAGCAAATCTTGTAATTTGACTTATTAGAAAAGAATCTGTTAATTCAGCTTTGGCTAGGTTAAAGTTTATGAATAAAAAAGCTGCTGATATTATTTATAAAGTATTGTTTTCAGCTGCATCAAATGCTAAAACAAATTTTTGAGAAGATTTTTGAGACTTAGTTGTTTCAAGTGCGTTTATTACTGAGTGACCAACTTACAAAAGATGGCAATCTAGATCTAAATGAAGAGTATTTTCTTTACTAAAAAGAACTGCTAATATAAATATAGAATTAGAATCTGTGAAAAAAGAAGATAAAAAAACAGAAGATAAATAATTATATGGGACAAAAAGTAAATCCAAATTCGATAAGGCTAAAAATTACTAAGCAACATGAATCAAAATGGTATGCTCCAGTAAAATCAATGTGAGATTTAGTTATTGAAGATAAAAAAATTAGAGATTTTTTATCATCAAAATTAAAGGAAGCATGAATTGATAGGTTTGAGATAGCAAGAACCTCATCAAATGTAGTAGTTGATATCTTTACATCAAAACCATGAGTTGTGATATGAAGACAATGAGCTCAAATTGATGAATTAAAAATTGTATTAGATAATAAATTTTCTAAAAAATTTGAATTAAATGTTAGAGAAATTAAAAAACCTGATTTATCAGCTGCTGTTTGTGCAGATATAATCGCAAGAGCAATTGAAAAAAGAGTGCCTTACAGAAGAGCTATTAAACAACAAATTTGAAGAACAATAGATGCTTGAGCAAAATGAGTGAAAGTATTTATATGATGAAGATTAAATTGAGTTGAAATGGCGAGATCAGAATTTTATAAAGAGTGAAATATTCCTTTGCATACGTTTAGATCTGATATTGATTATGCAATAGAAAGAGCAAATACTACTTATTGAGTATTATGAATCAAAGTTTGGATTTATAAATGAGAAGTATTTTAAAATTGACTTTTAAATATATTAGATTATTTTAAAAAAATGTTACAACCAAAAAAAACAAAATATAGGAAGCAAAGAAGATGAAGATCAGCATTAGTTTGATCTGCAAAATGATGAACAAGATTAAGTTTTTGATCATTTTGAATTAAAGCAATTACACCAGCAGAAATTACTTCAAGACAAATTGAAGCTGCTCGTAAAGCTATTAATAATCATCTTTCGAGAAAGTGAAAATTATGGATTAAAATTTTTCCACATAAACCCCTTACTAAAAAATGAGATGAAGCTTCAATGGGTTCATGAAAATGATCTATTGATTGATATGTTGCAGTAGTAAAAAGATGAGTAGTTTTATTTGAATTAGAGTGAGTTTCTGAGGAACTTGCAAGATGAGCTTTTAATAAAGCTATTTATAAACTACCTTGTAAAACAAGATTTGTAAAAAAAGAATTTTAATATGAAAAATACAAAAGATTTAACTTCAATGGATATTTCTTGATTAAATTCAGAACTTCTAGATGCTCAAAGAAAATATACAACTTTGAAATTTTCTAAAAGTCCAGAAGCAAAAAAATATAGAAAACAAATTGCAAGAATTAAAACAGTAATTAACAGTAAATAGTATGATAGTAATAAGCTGAACTATAGTATCAATTTCTGATGCGAAAACTATGATAGTTGAAAATACTAGAAGAGTTGCACATGAAAAATATCTTAAATCTTTTGTTAAATCTAAAAGGTTTGCAGTTCATACTGAAGATAGTTCAAAATTTTCTTTATGAGATAAGGTCTCAATAATTCCTTGTGCTCCTAAATCGAAAACTAAAAAATGGATAATTAAATAATAATAAAATGATACAAACTCAAACAAGATTGTCGGTTGCTGATAATACATGAGCAAAAGAAGTTATGTGTATTAAAGTTTTAGGTTGATCAAAAAGAAGATATGCTACAATTGGTGATACTATTGTTGTGTCTGTTAAAAAAGCTTCTCCTAAATGAATAGTTAAGAAAAAATCAGTTGAAAAAGCTGTAATTGTAAGAACTACAAAAGAAGTTAAAAGACAAGATTGATCTTACTTGAGATTTTATGATAATGCTTGTGTAATTGTGAAAGATTGAAACCCAAGATGAACTCGTGTGTTCTGACCGGTTTGAAGAGAGGTTAAAGCAGCGTGATTTCAAAAAATTATATCACAAGCACCTGAAGTATTATAAAAGTTATAAAGAATTAAAAAATACTTATGAAAATAAGAAAATGAGATAATGTAAAGGTTGTTGCTTGATCATCTAAATGAAAAGAAGCAAAAGTACTTCGTGTTTTTACAAAAAAAAATACAGTTTTACTTGAATGAGTTAATCTTAAAACAAAATATAAGAAAAAAACTAACTGAAAAAAATGATCTATGGTTAGAAAAGAATTTCCAATTGATGTTTCTAATGTGATGTTGATTTCTCCAAAAAGCTGAGAAGTAACAAGAATTTGATTTAAAAAAGATAAATCATGAAAAAAAGTTAGAGTTTCAGTGAAAGATTGAGAAGTTTTAAATTCTTAATTTAGAAAAATAATATTATAAAGATGTCAATATATTCTAATTTAAATAAAATTAACGAAGAGCTTAAATCAGAGCTTTCATTAAAGAATAAGAATCAAGTTCCTTCTTTGGAAAAAATAGTTTTAAATGTTTGAGTTTGAAGTTATTTAACAAAATGAAAAACATCACTTGATGATGTAATTGAGAACATTGCAGCTATTTCATGACAAAAACCTTTAATTATTAAAGCGAAACTTGCAGTTTCTAACTTTAAATTAAGAAAATGAATGTCAAACTGAGTTAAGGTTACTTTAAGATGAGAAAGAATGTATAATTTTTTAGATAAATTAAATAATTTAGTTATTCCTAGGATCATGGATTTTAGATGACTTTCTAAAAAATTTGATAAAAAATGACAGTATTCAATTTGAATTAAAGATATTACTATTTTTAATGAAATTAATTTAGAAGATATTTCTAAAACTCATTGATTACAAATAAATTTTTCTATAAATAATGCTTCAAAAGAAAATTCTTTTGCATTATTATCAAAAATGTGATTACCATTTAAAAAATAATTTACTATGGCAAAAATATCTAGAATCGTTAAGTGTGAAAAAAAACAAGCAAGAGCTTTAAGAAGACATAAGCTTTGATTAAAACAAATAAAATGAACACAAGTTTATAATATTTGTAAATTATGTTGAAGATCAAGGTGATACATGTGAGATTTTAAAATGTGTAGAATCTGTTTCAGAGGATTAGCATCTCAATGAAGAATCGCTTGAGTTACAAAATCAAGCTGGTAAAAATTTAATTAAAAATAATTATGTGTACTGATACTATAGCAGATATGTTAACTAGGATAAGGAATATAAATATGACTTGAAAAAAAGTTGTAGAATGAATTCCTTATTCAAAACTTAAACTTGATATTCTTAATGTTTTAAAAGAAAATTGATATATTGATTCAATTAAAGTTAATAAAGAATGACAATTTAAAGTTTTAGATATCACTTTTTGAAAAAAAGAAATTTTAAATTTAAGAAAAATTTCAAAATGATGACAAAGAATTTATGTTAAGTGAGCTGATATTAAACAAGTTATGAATTGATACTGAATGTCGATAATTTCAACTTCAAAATGAGTTATGGCTTGATATAAAGCATATAAAGAGTGAATTTGATGAGAATTATTATGTGAAATTTATTAATTTTTTTAAAAAAGAAATATGTCAAGAATTTGAAAACAACCGGTTAAAATACCAGCTGGTGTTAAAATAGAAATAAAAGCTTGAAATGTAAAAGTTTCTTGAACTAAATGAGATCTAAATCAAGATTTTTTATCTGAATATGTTTCAGTTAAAGAAGAGGACTGACAAATTATTATTTCAGAAGCTTCTGATGATAAAAAATGTTCAGCTTTCTCTTGATTAACAAGATCTTTAATTGCAAATATGATAGAATGAGTGACTAAATGATTTTCAAAATCATTAGAAATTCAGTGAGTTTGATACAGAGCTGCAATGAAATGAAAACAATTGAATTTAAGTTTATGATTTTCTCATCCGGTTTTACTTGATATACCTGAATGATTAAAAGTTGACTTACCACAAGATAAGAAAAATGTAATTGTTGTTTCTTGAATTGATAAACAAAAAGTTGGTCAATTTGCTGCTGAAATTAGAGAATATAAAAAACCAGAGCCTTACAAATGAAAGTGAATTAGATATGTATGAGAATATGTTACTAGAAAAGCTTGAAAATCTGCTTCTGCTTCTGATTAATAATTTTTAAAAAAATGAAAAGAAAAAATACAGTAAATAAAAAAGGGTTATTAAAAAATAGATTAAAATCAAAAGTTCAATGAACTGCTGATAAGCTTAGATTTTGTCTAAGTAGATCTAATACTTCATTATATTGACAATTGATCAATGATGTAGAATGAAAAACTGTTTTTTGATTTAAAGTTAAAAAATGAGATAAATGAATAGAAGAAATGTGAAAAGTTTTTTGAGAGAAATTTAAATGACAAAAAATTGCTTTTGACAGAAACTGAAATTTATATCATTGAGTTGTTAAAAAATGTGCAGATGCTCTAAGAAAATGATGATTAGATTTTTAATAAAAAATTTTAAAAAAAATTAAATATGTGAAAAAAATTTTCTAAACCAAAGGAAAAAAAGGAATTCTTCGAAGAATTAATAGATCTTGCAAGAGTGACAAGAGTTGTTAAATGATGAAGAAGAATGAGATTTAGAGCTACTGTTGTAATTTGAAACAGAAAATGAAAAGTTTGACTTTGAGTTTGAAAATCTTGAGAAGTTGCACTTGCTGTTCAAAAAGCTGTTGCAGATGCAAAAAAAACTTTATTAACATTTCCAATTGTTGATTGAACTATTGCACATAATTTACAATACAAATTCAAATGAGCTCAAATTTTATTAATGCCAGCTTGACCTTGAACTTGAATTATATCTTGATGAGCAACTAGAAAAATTTTAGATTTAGCAGGTGTTGAAAATGTTTTAACAAAAAGATTTTGATCAACAAATAAATTGACAAATGCACAAGCTACAATGAAAGCATTGACAATTATTGCTTGAAGAACAAGGAAAGAAGATGTTAAAAAAGTTGAAAAAGTTGAAAAAGTAGAAAAAAAAGAAACTGCTGAAAAAAAAGATTCTAAAAAGAAAGAACCTAAAAAAGAAGCGAAAAAATAATAGTTTATTATGTTACAAAACGAATTTAGTAATCCATTAAAGGTTTCAAGAAAAAGAGTTGGTAGATGAGATGCTTCGTGAAAGTGAAGAACTTGTTGAAAGTGAGATAAATGACAAAATGCAAGAAAATGATCTTGACCAAATGCTTTTTTTGAATGATGACAAACACCTTTATATAAAAGACTTCCAAAGTTAAAATGATTTACAAATATTTTTAAAAAAGAATATGATGTAGTTAATTTATCATCTATTGCAAATTTAGAATGAGAAATTACATTAGAAACTTTGTCTGAAAAATGAGTAATTTCATGAAAAACTTGAAGATTGAAAGTTTTATGAAATTGAGAAGTAAAAAATAAAATTTCTTTAAAAGCTGTTAAAGTTTCGGCTTCAGCAAAAGAAAAGATTGAAAAAGCTTGATGAAAAGTAGAAATATTATCTAAATAATTTTTTAAGATGTTAAAAATTAGATTACAAAGAATTTGAAAAATACATAACGCAGTTTATAGAATTGTAGTTGCTGAAAATACAGCGCCAGTTAAATGAAAATTTATTGAAAGATTATGATCATTTGCTGCACAAAGAAAAGAAGCAACTTTACAAATAAATACAGAAAGAGCTTGATATTGGATTTCAGTATGAGCAATTCCTTCTGATTCAGTTGCTAGGCTTTTAGTTAAAAATTGATTAAAATCTGCTGAAAAATTTATTCAAAAAAGAGTAATGAAAATGTCTAATGCTGAAAAAGCTAAATTAGAAGCTGAACAAAAAGCAAAAGAAGAAGCAGAAGCTAAAAAAGCGGAAGAAGAAGCTGCAAAAACTGCTGAATCTAAAAATGCTGAAGAATCTGAATAATTAAAGCAAAAATAAAAAATTTTTATATTAATAAATTTTTAAAAATTTATTAAAAATATTTTAGATATTTTAAAAAAATTGTATAAAAAATTTTGAAATATAAATTTTTTTGTTTTAAAATTTTGGTTTTACCAAAACAATTTGAAGTTTTAAAAATAAGGATAAAACCTTTATAAAAAATAAATTTTTTAAAAAAATAAAAAATATTATGGACAAAGAAATAGAAATGTTAGCATGAATTGTAAAATATCTTGTTGAAAATGAAGATGAAATTAGAATTCAAAAAAATGAAGAAACTGATTGATCGACAAATTTGATTTTAACAACTCATAAAGATGATATTTGAAGAGTGATTTGAAAAGAGTGAAAAGTTGTTTGAGCTATGAGAACTTTATTGAGAGTTTTGTGAGCAAAGCTTGATAAAAGAATTACTTTAACTGTAATTGAACCAGATAAAATTTAGATTTTAAAATCCTGATTTAAGGATTTTTTTATAATTTTAATTTTGTATTTTTGGTAATTTCTAATATTTTTTTACCAAAAATGATTTTTTAAAAAATGAAAAAACAAGTTATAATTCTATTATTTTCAATTTTTGTAATATTTTTATGACAATTTTTTATTTGAAATAAAATTTTTGATAAAATATTTTTTAATTATCCAAAGAATCATATCATTAATTTTTTGGATTTTCCTGAAAAAATTAAAATTCAATGAAGGATTTGTTGAGAGGTGGATAGGAGGATTTTTAAGACGAATTATGAAGTTTGTGTAAAAAGAATTTTTTTATTAAAAAAAGATAAAGATAAATTTTTACAAAAGCAGAAAAAATTTTTAGAAAATTTTGATAAAAACGAGGATAAAAATTTTTTAAAGCAGTCAAAACAGTCAAAAATTGAAGAAAGTTTTTTTGAAAAAATAAAAATTGTTCAGGAAAAAACTGATGAAAAACAGCAGTGGAAAAGGGAGATTACAGAGCAAGAAAAATTTTTTTTGAGATGAGAAAATTTTTCTGATATTCAAAAAAATTTTTTAAAATGAGAAAAAATTTTTTCTGAGTGAAAAATTTTAATTTCAACAAGATTTTTTCCAGAATATAATCTTGGTGATGAAGTTAAGATTTATTGAAAGTTAAAAAAACCGTTTGAAAATAAGGATTTTTCGTATAAAAATTTTTTATTAAAAGATTGAATTTTTTGAACGATGAATTTTGGGCAGATTAAATTTTTGTGAAATTGAGATTTTTTTAATTATTCATGGTTTGAAAAAATAAAATATTCTTTTTTTGAGAGAATTTTTGCTTTTAAAAAGATTTTTTTGGAAAGAATTGAGCAAATTTATCCGTCGCCACATTCGGCTTTTTTGGCTTGATTGCTGGTAGGGGACAGGAAGTGATTGCCTGATGATGTAAAAACTGATTTTCAAAAAAATGGTTTGGCGCATATTGTGGCAATTTCTGGGTACAATATCACGATTATTATTTTGTTTATTTCTGGGATTTTTTTCTTTTTGCCGAGAAAATTGTGAATTATTTTATCTGCGATTTTTGTGGTTTTGTTTACGATTTTTGTTTGATGAACAAGTGCTGTTGTTAGGGCGTCTGTGATGTGAATTTTGGGGCTTTTAGCTTTGTATTATTGACGAGATAAAAATATTTTGATTTTGATATTAGCATCGGTTTTTTTGATGAGTGTGCGGAATCCGATGATGCTGTGGTGGGATATTGGTTTTCATTTATCGGTTTTGGCGGTATTGTGAGTTGTTTATTTGGTAAAAATTTTTGAAAAATTTACAAAAAATATTCAAAATTTTTTCTGAATAAAAGAAATAATTTTGTTGACAATTTCTGCTAGTTTAATGACTTTTCCGCTGATTTCGTATCACTTTTGAATAGTTTCGCTAATTTCACCGATAGCGAATTTAGTGGTCACTCCGCTTATTCCTTTGGCAATGCTTTTGTGATTTTTTTCAGTTGTTTTTAGTTTTTTGTGAAATTTTTGAATTTTTTATTTTTTAAAAGAATTTTTTTGATTTTTAACCTACTCAGTTTTAGATTTTTCCCTCAAAATGTCGCATTTTTTTGCGAATTTAAAATATTCTTTTGTTGAGTTTAAAATATGAATTTTGTGAGTTTTGTTGTTTTATTTGTTTTTAGGTTTTTTATTTTTGAGATTTAGGGAGGAGTTTGAGTAGAAATAAAAAATTTTTGAGATTTTTAAATTTCAATAATTTTAACTCGGTAGCTTTGTTTAATTAAGGTATTTTAATTTTTTGTTTCTTCTGATTTATTTTTAATTCAATTGATTTCAATTGTCTTTAAAATGAATATTTTGAAATCAATAATCTTTTCCAGCCAGTCTTTTCATTTTTTCTAACTAAATCATTATTTCAATGTATGTCTGCTAGAATAGCTATTTTTTCATAAAAAACTCTCTTTTAGAGAGTTTTAAATTTTTCAAATGGCAGTCTCGCTCAGAATCGAACTGAGGTTGCCGGTGTTGGAGACCAGCGTCATAACCGTTAGACCACGAGACCATATGCCGAGAAAAAATATATAAAAAAAATTTTTTATCAAGATAAAATTTTTATTTAATTTTTTTCTCAATTTCTTTAAAAAATTTTTCTTTTAAATAATCTCTTAAAAATTCTTTTTCCTTAAAACCCTGATAAATTGGTATTAAACTCATATTGTAAGATTTTTCAATAAGGTGATTTAACTTCTTAAATTTATCAAAATTTTTTTCTGTGATATTTCAAGGGTAAAGTAAAAAAATTTTATCTGCCTTGCTTTGAAAATCTTTTTGATTTTGAAATCAAATTTTTCTGTATTTGTGAAGGTCGGATTTGAAATATTTTGGATTTGGATAATCCAATTTTAAATCAAAATCTTTAAAAGACGAAAATTTTACATCAAAAAATATTTTTTTTGAAATTGTTTTGTTTGTTTTTTTATCAAAAAAGTTTATTTCAAGCGAAATATCAGGTGTTAATTTTTTTGAATTATTTTTAAATTTTTTTCATAAAATTTTTGAAAAATCTTCTTCTAAAAATCGTGCTTCATTTTCTTTTATTTTATCTCAAAAAATGTATTTAAAACTTAAATTATCATCAATTTTGTACTCCAAAAATCAAAATTCCTTTTCGTTTTTATCTTTTAAAAATTTTGAAAAATCGTCTTCAAAGCGAATAATTTTATTTTTATGTGAAATTTTTTCTAAATTTTTTTTAATTTCTTCATCAAAATTTTTTAATTCATCATAATTTCATTGAAATTTTTTTAGAAATTCTTGAAAATTTTTTTCATCTATTAAAAATTTTTCATCTTTTTTTAAAAGCCTTTCAATATCTTTTTCGTCTAAAAAAAACCTTTTTTTCAAATTTAAAAAATCTTTTTTTAAATCTTTTCAAAATTTTTCCAAAAAAATTTCTTCCAAAATTTCTTTGAATTTTAAATATGCAAAAAATTCGTATTTTTCCGAGAAAAAATTAACATAATTTGTATTTTTAACTGGATCAATAAAAAATTTTTTGTTAAAAATTTTTTCTCAAAAATAAGAATCAATTTTTTTTGTGATGTAATCCAAAAAGCTTTTTTCCAGAATTTGAAATGGATAAATAAAAAATTTTCATTTCAAAAATTTTTTCAGAGGTGTGAATTTGAAGTCGTTTAGTCAAATTTTGTAATTTTTTGGTGAAATCCGGTAAGTTGTCAAAATATCAAAATTTTTGTTCAGTAGGGTGAAAAATGATGCTTCTGTGAAGAAAAAATTTGAACGAATTTCTTTTGTGAAATTTTTTGCAAATTTTTCTAAATTTTTTTCGTTTGTTCTAAAAATTTTTTTTCATCAGAAAAAATTATCCAAATAAAGATATTCAATTTCAAAATTTTTTTCTAAATAAAAATTTTTTTTATGGAAAATTTTTTTATGAAAATCGTCTATTTGATGCGAAAAAAATCAAGAATGACTGGTTAAAAATTTTTCTTCATCAAATTTTTTCTTTTCTTCATTGAAAAATCTATCAAAATTTTTTTGTAAATAAAAAATTTTTCAATTGTTTGTATTTGTGATTTTTACAGCCGCTAAAATATCTTTAAAATTTATCATCAAGATATTTTAGCTATTTTTTCGTAAAAATCATTTTTTCGGTTTGAAAAAAATAGAGAATGTGGTTTTTTAAATTATTTTAATTTAAATTTTGCAACAAGCTCAATGTGACTTGTATGCGGAAACATGTCCACGGCCTGCACTTTTTCCAAAACATATTTTTCCGCAAAAATCTGAGCATCTCTTGCAAAAGTCGATGGGTTGCAAGACACATAAATCAAGTTTTTTGCCTCAGAATTCATAATTGTTTCAATGGCTTTTTTGTGCATTCATGCTCTTGGTGGGTCAATTACAATCAAGTCCAGTTCTTGAAATTCCTCTAAAAGTTCAGGTAATTTTTCCTCAACTTTTCCACAAATAAATTCAGTATTTGTTAAATTATTCAATTTTGAATTTTCTTTTGCATCCTCAACGGCACTTTCGATATATTCGATTCAAACAACCTGCGCATCGGAATCTTTGGCTAAAATTTGCCCAATTGTTCAGGTTCAGCAGTATAAATCGATAAAAATTTTATCAGTTGTTTTTTCCGAATTTGCAAAAATTTCATCAGAAAATTTTTTTACTTGCGAATATAAAACTTCTGCTCATCCTGAATTTGTTTGAAAAAATGATTTTGCAGAAATTTTAAAATTTAATCATAAAATATTTTCTTCAATAAATTCGTCTTCTCAAAAAATTTTATGCACTTCATATTTTGCCCAATCATCATTTAATCAAGGGTTATTTGTGTAAAAAAAATTTTTTACATAATTTAATTTTCAATTATGCACTCAGTTTGAATTTCAATTTCAGTTTCAAAAATTTTGTAATTTTATTGCTAAATTTTCTAAAAATGTATTAAATCTTTGATTTTTGTATTTATTTTGAAATAAATTTATAATCAAATTTATCATCAATTCTCATTTTAAATTTTCACGAATTAAAATATGTCTCCAAAGTCATTTATGAGAATATGGGTTAAAAACCTCTTTTGAAAATTTTAAACATTCAGTTTTTATCAGTTGAAATACTTGATTTGCATTTTCTGTAATCAAATCACAATTTGCAATATCGACAATTTCTTGAAATTTTCAAGGTTTATGAAATCAAGCAGTTTCTCAGGTGTCAAAAAATTTTTTATTTCAGTCTTCATCAGTCTCAACTCTCATTTCTTGATATCAAAACGAAAATTCAACTTTATTTCTGTATCAAAAAATTTCTGGGCTTCCTAAAATTGGTGAAAAATTTATCGTCTCTAAATCAAATTTTCAAATGTGTTTTAAGGATTCTTTAACTTGATTTTCTTTGTATTCAAGTTGTTTTTTGTAGTCTAAATTTTGCCATTTGCATCATCAACATTTTCAGAAATGCTGACATTTTGCAGAAATCTCAATATTAGATTTTTCCAAAACTTCTTGAAGTTTTCAATTTCAATGTGATTTTTTCTTTTTTTGTAAAACAAATTTTACTTTTTGCCCAGGAATTCATCATTTTATGAAAATTACAAAATCATCAATTTTTGCAATTCATTCTCATCAGAATCATAAATTTTCTATTTTTGCCTCGTAAACTCCTCATTTTTTTAGCTGTGTCATTGACTTTTTTAGTTATTAAAGTATTTTTATTTTGAATAATATTTTATATGAAGATAGAAAAAATTTCACAAGAGGTAAATTCTTTTTTAGAAAAATGAAAAGAAAATGTAGAAAAAAGCAATTTACCAGAGTGATCTTACAAAACAGAAAGGGCATGACATTTTAAAACACAATTTCATTTGATTAAAATTTTAGATTCTATTGAAGTTTTTCGTAATGAATTATTGTCAATGTCAAAAGCAAATAATCCAAGAGTAATGAAAATTCAAGATAAACTTCATGAAAAAATAGAAGAATTTTTGAAAATTTGGGAAAATAATTAGTTTTTACCAATCCCATTCTTCCTTTTTCTTCCGAAAATTATTTCCACCAGAAAAATTATTTTTATAAAAATCTTTATTCTCAACATCTGCCAAATCCTCAGAAATCTCACCTAAAAATCTTGATGGGGGATTATTTTGAAATTGTCAATAAAGTAGGCGAGATCAGGTGTGTAATAAATACAAATTTTCCTTTGCTCTTGTAATTCAAACATAGGCCAGCCTTCTTTCTTCCTCAATATCGCCATCTTCTTCACTTCTTGATGATGGAAAAATTCACTCTTCAACTCATGCAATAAAAACATTTTTAAATTCTAGTCATTTTGATGAATGCAAAGTCATCAATAAAACCGCATTTTCTCAGTTTTCAATTGAATCAACATCGGCAACTAGTGCAACTTCTTCTAAAAATTTTCATAATCATTCTTCTCATAAATTATCAAATTTTTGAGCAACCGATTTTAATTCTTTTAAATTATCAATTCTATTTTTTGATTCCAAATCGTCATCTTTCTTTAACATTGCTAAATATCAAGATTTTTCAATTACAGAGTCGATAAAGTCTGATAAAACTGTTGTTTTTTGCTCTTTTCTTAATTCAGAAATTATTTCAGAAAATGCAGAAATATTTTTTTTTGCAGCAGCGGAAAGTCCTTCAATTGTATCAACATGATTTACCAATTCTCAAATTGATAAAGTTCTTTGCCAGGCATAATTTTGCATTTTTGCGATTGTTGTTCAACCGATTTTTCTAGCTGGAACATTGATAATTCTCAAAAGTGAAACAGAATCTTGCGGTGAATAAATAAATTTTAAATATGCTAAAATATCCTTAATTTCCTTTCTTGCATAAAATTTTATTCATCAAATAATTTTGTAGGTAATTCAATTTTTTACCAAAGCCTCTTCAATTGCACGAGATTGAGCATTTGTACGATAAAGTATGGCGAAATCTGATAATTTTGTCTCAAAATTTTCTCACATTTTAGTTCTGATAATTTCAGCAATTTCATTTGCCTCTTCCTTTTCTCATCTTACTTTTATCACTTTTATTTTTTCTCATTCTCAAAGTTCTGAAAACATATTTTTTTGATATCTTCAAGTATTATTCGAAATTACTTGGTCAGCAGCTTTCAAAATTTTCATTGTTGAACGATAATTTTGCTCCAATCTCACAATTTCTGCACCAGAAAAATCTTTTTCAAAACTTAAAATATTTCAAATATCCGCTCATCTAAACGAATAAATCGATTGATCAGAATCTCAAACCACACAAATATTTTTGTGTTTTTCAGCCAACATTTTAATAAATAAATATTGAATGTGATTTGTATCTTGATATTCGTCAACTAAAATATATTTGTAGCGATTTGAAAATTTTTCTCTAATTTGAGGGAATTCTTGGAAAATTTTCACGGTAAAAAATAAAATATCATCAAAATCCAAGGCATTATTTTCTTTTAAAATTTTTTGATATTCCTTATAAATTTCACCAGTTAATTTTTCTGAGTTTCAAAAATTTTGCAAAACTCAATCTGGGTCCATATTTACATTTTTATAATTTCAAATTCTATTCAAAAATATTTTTGGATTATATTTTTTTGAGTCCAATTCCATTTTTTGGAAAACCAGTTTCATTGCAGCAAGTTGGTCAGAAGTGTCATAAATTGCAAAATTTGATTTAAATCAAATTTCTTCAATTGTCGTTCTTAAAATTCTCAAACAAAATGAATGAAAAGTTCAAATAAATGGCAATTCAATATTTACATTTTGTAATTCTTCTTCTGACATTCAATCAAAAAGCAATTTTTCAACCCTTTCTTTCATCTCATTTCCAGCTTTATTCGTAAAAGTTAAAGCACAAATTTGCCGGGATTCTGTTCAGCTTTTTAAAATATTCGCAATTCTTGAAGTTAAAGTTTTTGTTTTTCAAGTTCAAGCTCATGCGATAATCAGAAGTGGTCCATCAATTTTTTCCGCAGCTGCTTTTTGGCGCGGGTTTAAGTCGTCTTTTGGCATATTTTATTTTAAAATTTTTTTATTTTAAAATAATTTTAAATGTGTTAAAAGCAATATTATTTAAAAAAATGTTTTCTGAAAAATCTCAGAAAACATTTTTGTATTTTTTATTTTTTAAAATTAAAATTTCAACTTTTTCGCAGCATCTCCAATAAAAGGTGCGACCCACATTTCTCATTTGTAAGCTTTCATTCATCAATAAATTGCAATTGCAATTTGTAAAAGCGAGAAAATTACTCAAATTCAATAAATAATATTTCAAATTATTCAGAATAAAAAGAAAATAATTACCAAAATCAGTCATTGTTTTCAGTGATGCTGGCAAAGTTTAGAATCTTTTTTTAATAAAAGTGGGATAATTACAAGGTAAGATGCATAAGAAAGCGCTGCCATAATCCTCTCAGATTTTTCATCTTCCGATGCTTGTTCCGATGCAATTGATGGTTTTG
This sequence comes from Candidatus Altimarinota bacterium, assembly GCA_021129445.1. Classification (GTDB taxonomy): domain Bacteria; phylum Patescibacteriota; class Gracilibacteria; family JAJOLG01; genus JAJOLG01. The sequence continues at coordinate 18,841 of JAJOLG010000059.1, forward strand.
TATTTCAAGTTGAAGTTGAATTTTCTCAATCTTTTTGAGCATTTTTCATTTCAAAAATCTCTTTTTCAAGAGCTTGAATTTCTTCCGAATCTCATAAAAATTTTTTTAATTCAGAAAGTCAATTTTCGGCAGATTGAAAATTTTTTTCAGCTGTCCATTTTTTTATGTGCGCAATTGCATCTTCAATTGCAATTCAGTTTTCTTTTGCGAATTTGT
>JAJOLG010000008.1 GCA_021129445.1 Candidatus Altimarinota bacterium
AATAATACCATAAATGACATAATTTTATTTTTAATTTCAGGTGATTTATTCATTGAATCCATAGCCCCTTTTATAAGTAAACCTTCACCTATTCAAGCACCTAACCCAGCAAGTCAAATTGCAAACCCAGCACCTAATGCAGCAGCAGTAGCTCCTTCAAATGATAATATTTGAAATGCAACTATTAATGCATAGATTGCAGCAGATTCAATTAATGCTACTCAAAGAATTGAAACAGTTAAGAAAAATGAAATCATTTTAGGATTTTGTCCCATTATTTCTAATGATTTTTCAGACATATATCATCTTCAAATTGCAACCCCTAATCATGCTAATCAGATAGCAGAACCAGCAGCAACAGCAAAAATTGGATTTAAGTCAGCACCTTCACCAATAATTTTAAATGCAATTATTAAACCATATATAGCAGTAACTTCTACTAAGGCAACAAATAATACCATAAATGTCATTATTTTACCTTTAATAGCAGGATTTCTATCCATTGCTCATAACGCACCAGCAATAAGTTGACCTTCTCAGATTCAAGCACCCATACCAGTTAATCAAATTGCTAAACCAGCACCAATTGAAGCATATAATGGTAAACTTTCAGCAGCAAATAATTGAAAAGCAACTACTAATCAATATATAACAGCCGATTCTAATAATGCTACACCAAGAATTGTAACTGTTAAGTAAAAAGTAATCATAGCTGGAGTTTTTCCCATAACTTCCATTGCTTTTTTAGCAAGTATTCATTGTCCAATTGCAACTCAAACTCAAGCTAATCAAACAGCTAAACCAGGTCATACATAATTTAAAAAATCCATATTGTGTTAAATTAAAAAATTAAATGTTTTAAAAATATTTTTAGTGTACTTTTGCTACTTTAATAAAGATAGCAATAAGTAATGGAAATACTAGTGCTTGTATAACAGCAACTAATAATTCTTGTAGATATAGTATTATAGGTCCTATAACAGGAAAATCTATACTAAATAAGTTTTGGGTTAATCCAATAATTGCTCAAAAAAGCATTGCTAAAAGAATTCAACCAGAAGTCATATTTCAAAATAACCTAAATGATAATGAAATAACTTTTGCTGCATGTCATACTATTTCTAATACTCACAAAAATAATGAAATAGCTATATCAAAAAATTTAACAATAATATAAACAAACCAGTCAACAGCAAATGGAAGATTTCATCTTTCATAAGGAATCAAATCCTTTCATTTAATTGGAACATATTCATGAATAGCTTTCCAAAAACCTAATGCTTTGAACTGTTCAATTATAACTATAACAACTCAAACAACTGCCATAGCTATATTAAAATTAATATCAGCTGTAGGTATTTTTATAAATTCTTCCATATGATGTCCAAAAATAGGAATAAGGAATTCTAAAAATACTCATAAAAGATTTGATAATAATATTATAAAAAACATAATAACAATATACATCTTTATCCATTTTTTTTCATCTTTTCATAGAATATCTTCAAAAAATTCATAAGATTTTTCAAAAAATTGTTCAAACATAACGAAAAATCCAGATTTTGGAAATTTTTTATATAAAAAGTATAAAATTCACAAAATAAAAAGTTCAGCAACTAATCATGTAAAAGCAGGCTGCCAAGCAAATCCTGATTTTAAAAATGGAATAATTCATTCGATAAAAGCAATAAGTTCTTGCATGTCTTTTAAAGTTTTATTTTTTAAACGCCAATCGAAAATAGAAAAAAAATTTTCTATGTCAAACAAAAAAAAATTTTATTTTTTTAAAAACTCATTTATTTTTTTAAAAATTTAATTATAATGTTAAGATTTATTTTTTTAGTTAAAAAAAAATTTGACATAGACAAAAAAATTTTTTATTTTAATCTCCTTATCCTTAATCCTTATTTTTTCCCCAAAAAAACAAAAATAAAATAAAAATATTATTAAGACCAAGGAAAAATTTAAAAAAAATGACAAAAATAGAAAAAATTTTAGAGATTTGAAAATTAATTAAAGATGCACAGAAAATTTTAATAATTTCTCATAAACATCCGGACTGAGACACATTATGAGCTTGAACTGCATGGTTCGAATATTTAAAATCAATTTGAAAATATGTGGAAATAGCTTGTGATTCTGATGTTCCAATACTTTTACAATTTATCCCAAATTCTGAATTTGTTCAGAGAGATTTTGATTTAGAAAAATTTGATTTAGTTATCATAAATGATGCATGAGCAAAGCAAATTGCTGGTTTTATTGATACAAAACCAGAACTTTATGAAAAAAGAGTTCCAACAATAAACATAGACCACCATGCTTCAAATGATATGTATTGAACAGTAAATTTAGTTGAATTAGTACCATCAGCAACTTGTTTGATTTATGAAATTTTTGAAGAACTTTGATACAAAATCTCTCCAAACACAGCAACATCACTTTTAACCTGAATTTACACGGACACTTGAAGTTTTAAACATTCAAATACAAATTCTTATGCTTTAAGAATTGCATCAAAACTAATGTCAAAATGAGCAAATTTAAAAAAAATTACAAAAAATTGTTTTCAAACGACAAAAATTGAAACAATGAAACTTTGGTGAAGAGTTTTATCAAATATTTTTAGAAATGAAGAATGAATTACAACTTCTGTTGTAAAACAAGAAGATTTTGATGAAACTTGAACAAAATATGAAGATTTAAGCTGAGTTGTAGATTATTTAAATTCTGTACCATGATCTGAATATTCAATACTTTTAACAGAAAGAGAATGAAAAATTAAATGATCTTTGAGGACAGAAAATAATATTGATTTAACAGAAATTGCTTGAAAATTTGGTTGAGGTTGACACAAAAAAGCCTCTTGATTTACGATTCCATGAAGATTACAGAAGGAAGTTGTACGGAAAGTGATTGAATAAAAAATTTATTAAAAAAAAATATTTTTCAAAAATCTGGAAAATATTTTTTTATTTGAGTTGTTTTTTGAAAAAAAATTTATAAAATTATTTAGATTTTTTTTAGAGGTCTAGCTTAACAGGAATAGTGCCCAGCCTCCGAAGTTGGGAAACCTAGGTTCGAATCCTAGGACCTCTGCCAAATTAAAATCATAAAACATCAAGGTTTATCCTTGATTTTTTTATCATCAAAATTATTTGCAATCAAAAAAATATCAATTATTTTTTAAAAAAAGTTCCCATAGTTAAGTGGTATAACAAGGCCCTCCTAAGGCTTAGTCACAGGTTCGACTCCTGTTGGGGATACCAGTTTTTAATTAAGAAATTTTTAAGTTGTCATTCTGAGCAACGCAAAGAATCTCAAACCTTTCACCACTTCACCCTTCAAGATTACAAAAAATTTGTATTTTCTTAAAATATATTTTTTTCTTGTGCAAAAAAATTTTTTTCTCATTATAAAAAAAATAAAAAAATTTTATGGCGAAACTCAAAACAATTTATGTTTGCGAAAAATGTTGAGAAAAATTTCCAAAATGGAGCGGACAATGTCTTTCTTGTAAAAATTGGAACTGCCTTTATGAAGATGTAATCGACACAAAAGAAGAAAAAAAATCTGAAAAATTAAAAGAGGTAAAAATTTCAAAAGCATCTGCAAATATTTCGAAATTATGAGATGAAGATTTTGAAGAAAAAATGAGGATAAAATCTTGAATTTGAGAATTTGACAGGGTTTTGGGATGATGATTTGTTTCCGATTCAATCACTCTTCTAACCTGAGATCCATGAGTTTGAAAATCAACTTTGGTTTTGCAAGCATCGTGAGAAATTGCAAATTCTTGAAAAAAAGTTTTATATGTTTCATGAGAAGAATCACTTTCACAAGTTTCAAGTCGTGCAAAAAGAATTTTTTGAGAAAAAAAAGTTCCAGATGTTGATTTTATTTCAACATCAGATATTGATGAAATTTTTTGAATTGTCTGAAAAATTTTACCAGATTTTGTAATAATTGACTCAATAAATACAATTCAATCAGATTATGCGAATTGATCAGCTTGATGAATTTCACAAATTAAAGCTTGTTCTGAGCTAATAATGCACTTTTTCAAAAAAATCTGAATTCCAGTTTTGCTAATTTGACATGTCACAAAATGATGAGAAATGGCTTGACCACAAGCACTCGCCCATTTGGTTGATGTAGTTTTGCATTTTGAATGAGAAAGATATAATTCTTTAAAAATGCTTCGTTGAATAAAAAATCGTTTTTGAGCAACTTCGGAAATTTGAATTTTTGAAATGGAATGAGTTTGACTAAAAGAAGTAAAAAATCCAAGTGAAATTTTTTTAAATTGAAAAGCAAATTCAGAAGGATCTGCGATTTCTGTGACATTGGAATGAACGAGACCATTTATTTCCGAACTTCAAGCGCTTGTAAATTTCACAAATTTCCCATACCCAAAAAGAATTGCATCATGAATTGAGCTAAATCGTTTAAATATTCAAATTGCGATTTTATCGAAACATTGTAATTTAAAATTGGACAATTGCGATGTTTTTGTTTCAACAGTTTGAGGTTTTAAATTAAATGAACCAGCCGCAGATTTGGCAATTTGTGCAGCAATAATTTCTTCAAAAAATAAAAAAACGATTCCAGAAAAAACTGCTTTTTTATGAGAAGTTTCACTTTCATGAGAAGTTAGAAATGTTTCACATTTGGAAAAAAGAATCAAAGAATTAGAAAAATTATGATTTGAAAATTTGGTTTGCGGGAAAATTCCTGAAAAAGTGAAAAAAAATATTAAATCAAAGATGAATTTTGTGGAATTAAGTGTTATTAAAGGGATTTTTAGAATTTTTTAATTAAATTTGAAAAACAAAAAAATTATTTTATAATAATAAAAACTCTCAAAAAAATGCCAAAACTCCAAGAAAATTTTTTACTGAATGAAAAAAAATATTTTTTGGACGAAAAAAATATTTTTGAATTAAAAAAATTTTGTAAACAATTGATAAAAAATTTTTGAGAAATAAACAATGATGATAAATTTTTTTTAAATGAAAAAAATCTATCTGAGGATTTTTTTATAGAATTTTTTAAAAAAATATTAAAAAGAAGAGCAGAAAATTGAGAAAAATGAATAATTTTTTTGATAAATGAAATCAGAAAAAATCAAGAATTATCAAAAATTTTTGAAGAAGATTTTTTATTTGTTGAAAAAATCTTGGATATAAGTTGAGAAATAAAAAAAATCTTGCTTAAATAATTTTTTTTAAAAAAAATAAAAAAAATTATTTAAATTAAGATAAAAAAATATGTTTTTTGATGAAAGATTTCAATCAATCCATTTTAAAAAATCAAGTATTCTAAACTTGATTTGATTTTTGCAAACAATGTGATTTGCAATTTCACTTTTTATAATCCCCATCTATCTTTATCAAATTTTTAAATCATGAGAAATTATTTGACAAATTAACTCATTTGCATGATTAATGTGAATTTTAGCAACTTTACTTATCTCATTTTTGTTAACAAAATTTGAAAGATGAACAAATTTTAAAATTGCAACTTTTTCTATTTTAACAGCTTTAATTTGATTTATTTTTATTTCAAATTACATCGAAGCAATTTGATACAGATCTTTTTTAATGATTTGATGAGTAATTACTTGATCGGTACTTTCACTTTATTTAAAAGACATCTCAGAACTTACTGAATTATCAAAAAATCAATGAAAATTTCAAGTATCAAAAAATATTGCATGGTTAATTTGACCAGTTTCAGCATGATTCTTATTTGATTTTGTAGAAAAAAATAAAGAATTTTTAATAAATCTTTTTCAATTTTTAGGAAATTGAAAAAATTTGGAATATTATACATTATTTGCAAGTGCGTTATTTTTTTTCATTTTATCTTTTTTTGTATTTTTGTACTGAAAATTTATCATAAAACATCCACACTTACAACAAAAACCACATTCTAAAAAAATAAATTCACATCATCATTATTCAAAATTTGAATTTATTTGGGAATATTTTCAAAATAAATATAGAACTTTAAGTTTTTTAAATATAATGTTTTTAAACACGTGGTTTGCAATTTGATATTCATTTTGATTTATAATTTTACTTGAACAATTTTGAATTCCAAAATCACAAATGTGAATATTTTTCTGACTTTTATGATTACCATTAATTTTAATTGAATGATTTTTAGATAAATTTATCAAAAAATTATGATCAAGTTTAAATGTTTTAATTTTTTGATATTGATTTTTTATAACTTTTATTTCACTATCTTTTTTTGTGTGATTTGATAATTTTTACCTTTTTGTTTGACTTTATATTTTTGCACATATTTGAATTGCAATGGTTGAACCACTTCAAGAATATCAATATTATGAATGAGTCAACGAAAAAAACCAAGAAAAATTTTATTCAATTCATTCAATTTGATGAGCAATAGCGAGACTTGTTGCACCTGTTTTATTTTGAATTTGAATTGCAGAATATTGAATTTTAAAAACTTTTTATTTTTTACCTTGATTGTTATTTTTATTTTTTATTTGATTACTGATTTTTAAATTTTGATTTGATAAAAAATAAAAATAGAATTAAAAAATCCTGAATTTAATTCAGGATTTTTTTATTATTTCAATAATTCTAATTCTGCATCGGTTAAATCACCTGTATCTTTATTTTTTCAATCATTATTTTCATCAAACTCCAAAGCATTTTTATCGTCAACTACTGTTGAAGCGGTTCATGATATTGGTTTTTCAACAGGCTCAACCTCTTTTTTAATCTCTTCACATTTTCAATATTGTTTAGAAAAAATTGTAAAATCTGTAAAATCCACTTTATTATCAAAATTGTAGTCAAAGAATTCTGACGATGGAACTCAATTTTTGTAATCCTTTGCAAACATTGTAAAATCTCTAAAATCAATACAATTATCTTGAACGGAATTTGAAAGCTCAAAAATTGATTTTTTCTCAGCTGATGCATGCATTTCTTCAATATCATTAAATCAAGTAAATTCTTTTATAATTCAATAATATTGTCATTTTGAATATTTTAAATCTTCTTTTAAATCTCAAAATCTTACTCATGCAGCAGATTGAATATTTTTGATTAAAATTGCATATTTTTTATTTCTAACTTGCTTTTCTGTTGAAATATAAATTGTTTTATTATCATCACCAGAAAATTCTTTTGCTAAAACTTTTAAAGTTTTTGATGGGTTATTTTTTTCAAAAATCTTGAAATTTTTTCATTTTTGTTCAAGAGAACTTGGCATAATTCATTGGTCAAAAGTTAAAGCAATTTTTGTATCTGATAAATTTTCAATATTTATCAAATGTGGAGCGATTTTTTCTTTATCAAATCCATAAAATATTTTATGATTATCAGTAAAAGAATCCTCTTTTAATCAAAGTTTTTCAGTATTTGCAATAACTGTATATTTTTTTCATGGCTCTTGATCTTTTGTTTCAAGTGTTACAATTGTTGCATTTGTATTTATTTTTAGATCTTTTATTACAAGCCTGTCTTTATCATTATTTTCATTTGCAATAATAAATGCATTTTTGTCAATTGATTTTCTATCAAGAGGATTTGTGAAAACCAATTGAACTTCATTTGATGATAATGAAATTGCCATTTGTAATTTTGGACTTCAAAGTCATTCTTCTGGAAGTGTTCAATCAGAAACTGTAATGTATGAATACCCTTCTACTGATCTTCATCAAGATTGAATTGCAATTGTTTTAATTCTATATCTTTCAGTTGATGGTTTTGTAGATTCTGGAATTACAATATTATCAAGTCTAAACCATTGTCATTTTGATCATTCTTTGACAGAATGTTTCATACAAACAATTCTATCATTTTGATTTTTACAATTTTCTGATGAAGAATTTTCTTCTCATCAAATATATTTTGCAATATTTCAAAAATTTAAAATTACATCTTCAATTTCATGTCATTGATTTTCTACATAAACATTCATAGAAAATGTAGTTTTTCCGTCATTTATTGCTAAATTTGGCTCATTATATCATTTTTCAGAATTTATTTTTATTGTATCTTTTGAATTTTCTAATTCTTTTGATGATGGATCCAAAACTTTAATTTCAATTGTTTTTGCAGTTTCATTTCATTGTTTATCGTAAGCAACAAGTTGAAATTCATGCCATCAAACTTTAACAGTCGATGGAATTCTAATTCATTTTAAATTATAAATTGCAGATTTTACATTTGATGATTCAACATCATCTCACATTTTTTCTAACTTTACAACATCTCCTCAAATTCAAGTTAAATCCGCCCTAACTTCAACAATATCATTTGCTCAATCTTCATCTTTTACAATTGTTGAAATATTAAAAATTGTTGTGTAATCATTTGGAATTTTCCGCCTTGAAAGTCTGACATAATCCATATCATAATCATCATCAACACTATCAACCTTTCTTACAAATTGAGGTGCAGATCATGCATTATGTGAATAATTATAAGTTAAAGTTGCTTCCTCACCACTTTTATCAAGTGCTGTAAAAGTAATATTATACTCTCATTTTTTTACATCAGATGGAATCTCAATTGGAGATTGAAGCCTAAAAATTTCTGTTTTCTTCTCTGTTCTTCAAGAAAAAATTGAATTGTTCACTGTCTGCTCTCATCAAGTTGAATCTGAAAAAACTTGTCAGCTATCTAGAACTCCAAAATTTTGTTGATTATCAGTTCAAACATTTGAATTTTCTGTAACATTTGAAAGCGCAAAAAGTTCTTTATATCAAAGTCATAAACTTGTTAAATCTACATTTACCGATGAAATATCGTTTATTCAATCATCATCAGACACCTTTACAAAAACATCAAGCTGTTTTGTTGTTTTATTAAATACAACACTTGTATTTGATAGAGTTGGAGTCGCAGAAATCAATAAATCATTTGTCACATTTACAACAATATTTCAAGTTGCAGTATTTCATTCTGTATCCTCTGCTGTAATTTCCACAGCATGCTCTCAAATTGGAACTGTTTGGAAAATTTTTATTCATTTTAAAACATACCAAACTTTATTATCAACAATTTGAGCTTTTTCCATTTGTGCAACTGGACTTCATCATAAAACTGATAAATTTGCAGTCACTTTGTTTATCAAATTTACTCAATTTGGAGAATCAACTTGCACCCATAAATCAATTGGCATTTTATTATTATTCAAAACTTTTTTTGGAATAGTGTAAGATTTATCAGATAAAATCGTAATTTCTGAATTTAAATTTGTTCATAAATCTTCATTATGGTTTGCCAAATAAATCGCATTTTCTAATTTTAAAATATTTCATCAAGACGAAACAAAAGCATCATAAAGTCATTCCTTTTTTCAAGTAAAATCAAAAGTAATTTTATTTTCCGCATCCAAAGAAAATTTTTCTCATGCAATAGAACCTGAAAAATTTTCTATATTATTTCAGAAAAATTTTATTTCACATCAAGCAGTTGTTTCACAATAATTTTTTGAAATTGATAAAATTTTTGAATCATCAGATGGAGAAATATCCGCATCTCAAATTTTTAAATATCATTTTTTTCAAATTCCTCAAAACATTTTCATTGAATCATCAATAAATTGAATTTTTCAAACTTTAATATCAATTTGAGAATTTGCAGATAATTTTTTTATAAAAGTTTCAATTTTCACAAAAGAAGTATTTTTTGGAATATTTACTGGATCAGAAGACATTAAAGTAATTGTTGATTTTCAAAAATCTTGATCAACTTTTATATCTTGAAAATCAAAATATCAAAATAAACCTTCGATATCCTGCTTTATCATTATCTCATCTGGATTATAAGAAAGTTCAAAACTCAACATTTGAACATTATTCAAATCTTTTCAAGCAAAAAACCTTACAGAACCTCACTGCGCTGTAATACCTGTATAACTTCACATAAAAACATCATATCATTCTCAATCCACCAATTGATTTTCAAAAACATTCAAAAGTGATGCCTTAAAAAAACTTGATTGATTCGCAAAAAATATTGAAAACAATATTGTAAATCATGTAATTATTGAAAAAAGACTGACTAATCTTTTCTTTTCCTTTAAAAATTGTTTTAAATTAAACATATTTATTTTTATTTTTATTTCAAAAATCTGAATATTTTATTTATTTTTTTTTATTTTTCGTAATTTTTTATTTGTAAAATGTGTAAAAATATTTTTTTTTAATAAAAAATTATAAATTATGAAAAAAATTTTTTAAATATTGAAAATTTTTTGTATAAAAATATAAAAAATATTTTTTTGTAATTTTTATCACATATTTTTTTATTTTCAGAACTTGCTTTTTTAAAAATAAAAAATATATTTTTTCCTTAAAAATAATTTATAATTATGGGATTTAAAAGATGAACAGACGGAAAACTTGTAATAACACAATGCGAATGATATTGTCAGACTCAATGATTCACAAAACCCTGCTGAGAATGATGTAGGAATGAAAAAGAGCCTGATATAAAAAATACTGAATGATTAAGTAAAAACAACGAAAATTTAAAAGAATCACTAAAAGAAGCTCAAAAAATTATTTCTAAAATAGAAAAAAATTCAAAACAAAATATTCAAGAAACATTAAATAAATTTTAAATAAATTTGACTCAAAAAAATATTTTATTTTAATAAAAATAGCGACAATTTTTCGCTGTTTTTTTAATAAATATCAAATAATTTTATAAAATGAATTTAAAAAATGTAAGAAATATCGGTATTTTTGCACATATCGATGCCTGAAAAACGACAATGTCGGAAAGAATTTTATTCTATTCTTGAAAAATTCACAAAATCTGAGAAACTCATGATGGTGAATGAACAATGGATTGGATGGAACAAGAGCAAGAAAGATGAATTACAATTACATCTGCTGCGACACAAACTACATGGAAAGAATATACATTAAATGTAATTGATACTCCAGGTCATGTGGATTTTACCGTTGAAGTTGAGAGATCTTTAAGAGTTCTTGATGGTTGAGTTGCTGTTTTTGATGGTGCGATGTGAGTTGAACCTCAGTCTGAAACTGTTTGGAGACAAGCTGATAAATACCAAGTTCCTAGAATTTGTTTTATAAATAAAATGGATAAAATGTGATGAGATTTTAAAATGTCATTATGAACTATCCACGAAAGACTTTCAAAGTCTGCATATGCTATTCAATTACCAATTTGAGCTGAATCTGATTTATCTTGAGTTATTGATATTATTGAAAGAAAAGCATATAAATTTGAATGAAATATGTGATCAGAAGTTGTTGAAATAGATGTTCCTGCTGATTTAGTTGACGAAATGGAAGAATACAGAAATACTTTAATGGAATGACTTTCTGAAGAAGATGAAGAATTTATGGAAAAATATCTTTGATGAGAAGAAATTTCTGTTGCAGATATTAAAAAAGCATTAAGAACCGCTGTTTTAACTTGAGAATTTTTCCCAGTAATGTGTGGTTCTGCACTTCAAAATGTTTGAGTACAACTTGTACTTGATGCAATTTGATATTACTTACCTTCACCTCTTGATACCTGAGATATTCAATGAACTGATCCAAATGACGAAGAAAAAGTTTTGACAAGAAAAAACGATGTAAATGAAAAATTATCTGCACTTGCATTTAAAGTTGCAACTGATCCATTTATTTGAAAATTAACTTATACAAGAGTTTACTCTTGAAAATTAGAAGCATGATCTTATGTTTTAAATGCAACAAGTTGAAAAAAAGAAAGAATTTGAAGACTTGTAAAAATGCATTCAAATTCAAGAGAAGATGTTGATTTTTTAGAAGCATGAGATATTTGAGCTGTAATTTGATTAAAAGACACAAGAACATGAGATACACTTTGTGATGAAAAATCTCCAATTGTTCTTGAATCAATGACTTTCCCAGAACCAGTAATTAGAATTGTTGTTGAACCAAAATCAAAATGAGATCAAGATAGAATGTGAACTGCTCTTTGAAAATTAAAAGATGAAGATCCAACTTTACAAGTTTACACTGATGAAGAAACTGGACAAACAATTTTGGCTTGAATGTGAGAATTACATTTAGATATTATTGTTGATAGACTTAAAAGAGAATTTAAAGTTGAAGCAAATATTTGAACACCACAAGTTGCATACAGAGAATCTATTCAAAAGAAAATTGAAAAAGCTGAATACAAATACAAAAAACAATCTTGATGAAGATGACAATTTGGTCATGTTATAATGAATGTTGAACCATGAGAGCCTTGAACTTGATTTGAATTTGTAAATTCTGTTGTTTGATGAAGAATTCCAAAAGAATATATTTGACCGGTTGAAAAATGAGTAAAAGAAGCATTAACTCAATGAGTTGTTGCATGATACCCAGTGGAAGATGTTAAAGTTGAGCTTTTAGATTGATCTTACCATGAAGTAGATTCATCTGAACTTGCCTTTAAACTTGCTGCTTCAATGTGTTTTAAAGATGCTTGTAGAATTGCAAAACCGTCTTTACTTGAACCAATTATGGCAGTTGAAATTACCACTCCAGAAGAATACATGTGAGATATTATGTGAGATATTTCTTCAAAAAGATGAAATGTTAAAGAAATGACTGACAGATGAATGGCAAAAATCATCAGAGCAGAAGTTCCACTTTCAGAAATGTTCTGATATGCAACTCAAATTAGATCAATTTCTTCTTGAAGAGCTGCATTTGCAATGGAATTTAGCCATTACGAAACTGCTCCTGCAAATATTGTTGCAGAAGTTAAAAAGGCTAGATGAATTGAAGAATAAAAAAATATTTAAAAATTTTATCCCAAGAAAATTTTTTCTTGGGATTTTTTTTATTTGAAAAAATTTTGATATGAGAGGAAAAATTTTTATGTTGTTTGAAATATTTTTAAAGATATAAAAATGAAAAAAAGAATCCTGCTTTGAATGTCCGGCTGAATCGACAGCACAGTCGCAGCATATATTTTAAAAGAACAATGATACGAAGTTGTTTGAGTTTTTATGAAATATTGGGTTGACCCGGAAATGTCAAAATGAATAGAAAAAGAAGATAAAATCACAGAAAATAAATGTTGTAGCATAGAATCCCAAATGGCAGCAAAAAAAACTTGTGATAAATTATGAATTGAATTTCATATTTTAAATATGATTGATAATTTTCATGAAGAAGTTGTGGAATATTTTTTAAAAATGCATAAAAAATGACTTACTCCAAATCCCTGTATTCAATGCAACAAAAAAATTAAATGGTGAGATATTTTTTGAAAAATGAAAAAATTTAATTGCGATTTTATCGCAACTGGACATTATGCAAAAATCAAAGAATTTGAGTGAAAAAAATATATCCAAAAATGAGATGACTTAAAAAAAGACCAATCTTATTTTTTATCAGTTTTAAGCCACAAACAACTCGAAAAAATCATTTTACCACTTTGAAATTTTCAAAAAGAAGAAATTAAAAAAATGGCACAAAATTTTTGAGAAGAAGAAATTTTTAAGAAAAAAGAAAGTCAATGAGTTTGTTTTTACAACGAAAACTCGTATGTTCCTTTTTTAAAAAGACACTCCCCTGAACTATTTGAAGAATGAGATTTCATTTTTATTGACAAAAATTGAGATGAAAAAATCGTGTGAAAACATAAATGAATGCCATATTACACAATTTGACAAAGAAAATGAATCTGAGTTTGAGGTTTTGAAAATCCAGTTTTTGTAATCGGATTCAGAAGAGAAAAAAACCAAGTTTTACTTTGAGAAGACGAAAAACTGCGGTCAAAAAAAATTTTAATTAGCGATTTAATTATTAAAAATGAATTAAAAAAAATTTTAGATGAAGAAAAAAAATTTTCTGATGAAAAAAATATTTTTAAAAAATTTTTATTTAAAATAAAAAAATTTTTCTGATGAAAAAAATATTTTTCCGCAATTCGCCATCTGTGAAAAATTTCTGAAATTAAAAAAATCGCAGAAAAAGAAAAAAAATTTTTAGACTGAAAAACTGAAAAAATTTTGGAAATTACTTTGAAAAAACCACTCCGTGCAATCACACCTGGTCAATTTTTGGTAATTTATTCGGAAGACATGAGAGCGATTTGAAACGGAATGATTATTTAAACTTTAATTCATAATTTCTCCAAATCTTTTTCAGTCATTTTTTTATCCATCTCAAACTCTCAATTCACCAATTTATCGAAAAATAAAACTCCTTCAAGGTGATCAAATTCATGCTGAAAAACAATTGCTCAAAATCATTTTAACTCCATTTTTATCTTTTTTCAATTTTCATTGAAATATTCAACAACAATTTTTTTAGACCTTTCAACATCTCAAAAAATTCATGGAAGCGATAAACATCACTCTTTTCAGACAACTTTTTTTTCAGAAAATTTTAAAATTTTTGGATTTATCACAACTGTTGTATTTTTTTTATCAAATTGTGCTAAAAAAATTCTTTTTGAAAATCACACCTGAGGAGAAGCAACTCACACTCAGTCATCTGATTTTTTTAAAAATTTTTTTAATTCTTCAATAAATTCTTTTTCATCAGAAATATTTTTTATCTCCTCTGCTTTTTTTCTTAAAATTTTATTATTTAAGCCTGTTTGGATTTGTAATTTCATTGTCAAGTAATTATATTTTGATTTTAATTTAAAATTAAAAAAATATTTTTCAAATAAAAAGTATCCAATTTCTAATCCCTTTTCAGCACTGCCATAAAAGCACCTTGTGGCAAATTAACTTTTCAGAATTCTCTCATCCTCTTTTTTCATTTCTTTTGCTTTTCCAAAAGCTTATTTTTACGAGTCGCATCTCATCAATACAATTTTGCAGTCACATCTTTTCTAACTGCTGGAATTGTTTCACGGGCAACAATTGTTCATCAAACTGCGGCTTGAAGTGCAATTGGAAATTGTGCTCTTGGAATTACATCTTTTAATTTTTTCGCAATTCAAATTCAAATATTGTGCGCTTCATCTTTGTGTAAAATAATCGACAAAGGATCAACTTTTTCTCATGCAATTAAAAAATCCATTTTTACCAATTTATCAGAAAAATATCAAATAATTTCATAATTCATCGATGCATATCAAGATGTCACCGATTTTAATTTATCAAAAAAATCCGCAATAATTGTCGCAAGTGGCATTTTATAAACCACCATATTTCTATGTTCATCAATTGTTTTCAATTCTTGATATTTTCACCTTCTATTTTGACAAATTTCCATAACTGCACCAGTGTATTCTTGCGGAATAATCACTTCTAATTTTACAATCGGCTCACGAATTTCTCTCAAATATGAAGGATCTGGTAAATCCTCTGCCGATGCAATTTCTTCAACTTTTCAATCATTATAAACAATTTCATATTTTACTGATGGGGCAGAAATAATCAAATCCAAATCAAATTCCCTTTCAAGCCTTTCTTGTAAAATATCAAGATGCAAAAGCCCTAAACATCAACATCTAAACCCATTTCAAAGAGCCATTGAATTTACTGGATCAAAAACCAACGCTGCATCATTTAATTGAATTTTTTCAAGGGCACCTCTCAAAATATTGTAATCTGAGGTGTCTGCACAAAAAATTCATGCGTAAATTGTTGGTTTCACCTTTATATATCAAGGAAGCATTTTTGCATTTTCCATATTTTCTCACGAATAAACCGTATCTCAAACTCTTGATTCAGAAGTAGATCTCAATCAAGTCACAATATATCAAACATTTCAAGCTTTTAAAATATCTTTTTTTTCATATTTTGGAGAAAAAACTCAAACTTCCAAAACTTCCATTTCTGCTCTTGTTCAAAGCATTTTACATTTCGTTCATCTTTTTATTTCTCAAGAAATAATTCTCACAAATGCCAAAATTCATTTATATTGATCATAAATTGAATCAAAAATCAAAGCTTTTGTTTCATTATCGTTATCAATTCACTCTTCAACTCTCAATCAGGATTCGTCAGGAGATGGAACTATTTCAATCACAGCATCAAGCACTGTCTCAACATTTTCACCAGTTTTTGCAGAAATTGGAATAATATCCTCTCTTTTGCATCAAATTAAATTGATAATTTCATTCGCAACTTTTTCAACATCAGCAGCAGGAAGGTCAATTTTATTGATAACCGGAATAATTTCCAAATTATTTTCAATCGCCAAATAAACATTTGCCAAAGTTTGAGCCTCAATACCTTGACTTGCATCAACAACCAAAATCGCTCATTCACAAGCTGCAAGCGATCTTGAAACTTCATATTGAAAATCTACATGACCTGGTGTATCTATGATATTCAATTCGTATCATTTCCAATGTAAAGTCACAGGTTGGAGTTTTATTGTAATCCCCCTTTCTTGCTCAATGTCCATTGTATCAAGCATTTGTCCGTGTTTCATTTCCCTTTCAGAAAGAAGTCATGTGATTTGCATAAATCTATCTGCGAGAGTTGATTTTCAGTGATCGATATGAGCGATTATTGAGAAGTTTCTTATTTTTTGCATATTTTATTTTTAATAAATTTTTTACCTTAATCTAAAAATTTTTTTCCACCTTGCAAAAAAATTTTTAATATTTAATTTTTTTCTAAAAAAAATAACTTTATTATGAAAAAAATTTTAGCAACATTTTTAATATTTTTCTTGTCATCTCAAAATATTTTTGCGACTGATTTTTCAAAAATCAAAGAAAGACCAGTGCAAAATAATTATCATTTCACAAGCTATTTTCCATCAATGGATGAGCTTTATAAATACAGAAAAGCGATAGTTATTGACACAAAAATTTGAAATTTGAAGGCATATTTTTATGGTCAGGAAATTTGGAGTTTTGATGCATCAGTTTGAAAATATAATTTTGAAACTCCAAAATGAAAATTTAGAATTGTGCAAAAAAACCGCTTGCCAAAATCAAAAACTTCATGACTTTATATGCCATTTTGGATGGAATTTCGGTGAAATTGAAAATATTGAATTCACGGATTTCCACTTTACCCAAATAAAACCCCAAAATACCCAAATGAAGACAAATTTTCAAGAACAAAATTAGCTTGATGATGTGTTAGAGTGCAAAAAGAAAACATAAAAATTCTTTATGATTGGGTTGAATTATTGACAACTGTAATTATTTTATAATAATAAATTTCGTATAATTTTTTTGGACAAAGACAAATTTTTTATACTTAAAAAAATAATTATAAAACTTGCTTAAAACCCTTTTTACATCAAATGTTAGGCTAAAAATTTTAAAAAGATTTTTTCTAAATACTGAAAAAGAATACTATGTTCGTGAGCTTTCTCGTGATTTAGATGAACAAGTAAATGCAATTCGCCGTGAACTTGACTCTATGCATAAAATCGGTCTTTTAAAAACAAGGGCAAAAAATAGAAAAAAATATTTTTATTTGAATAAATTTTTTTTGATTTACAATGAACTTTCTTCAATTATTTTAAAAAATTTTGTTTTGGATTCTCAAATTCATGAAGATTTGAAAAAATTATGAGAAATAAATTTATTGATTTTAAATTGAATTTTTATTGATAAGCAAAAGGAAGCTGATATGTTGATAGTTTGAGAAATGGATTCAAAAAAACTTCAAGAATACTTACTTTCTGAAATTTGACATAAAAATGTAAAATTTTCTCTGATGTCAAAAGATGAATTTCAATATCGTATTGATATAAATGACAACTTTGTAATCTCACTAATCCGTGATAAAGATAGTATAATTCCGATAAATAAAGTGAAAAATATTTTGAAAAATATTTAAAAATTTTAGTCAAGATTTTTTAAAACCAAAACAACATTCCACCCATCATTTTTCTGTTTCTTAAAAAAATCAAAATAAAAATTCTCTCAAAAATCAGACTTTTTTATTTGATTTTCAATATTTTGTTTAAAATATTTTTTTACTTCAAAAATATTTTTTTCCCTAAAAAGAGTTTTATTTTCATCAAAAAAACCTTCTCAATAATTCCAAAAATTTATATAAACCACTCATTTTTTATCCAAAATCGCATAAATTTTATTTAAAATTTTTTCATCAAATTTAAGAAAATTTTCAAAAATTCAGGATAAAATAATAAAATTAAATTTTTTATTTCATACAAAATTTTTTGGATTTTCTAAAAAATCTTCAATTTTTGTATTTATTAAAACATCAGAAAAATTTCAATTAAAAGTTAATTTTTTTGAAGACTCAAAAAAATTTTTTTCAACTCAGTAAAAAATCTTTTTAACTCAAAAATTTTTCTTAACTCAAAAAAATTTTAAAAATCAAAAAAAATAATTTTTTAAAACAGAAAAATTCTTTTTATAAAAAAAATCAGCAAAAATCTTCTCAATCAATAAATTAAATCTACCATTTCCACATCACAAATCCAAAATCCTAATTTTTTTTGCATAAAAAAAATCATCCTCAGAAAAGATTTTCTGAAAAATTTCATACTCCTCGAAAAAAATTTCATTTTTAATTTTAATCATAAAAAAATTTTGGAGCCGACATCGGGAATCGAACCCGAGACCCCTTCCTTACCATGGAAGTGCTCTACCAGCTGAGCTATGACGGCATTTTAGTTTTTTAAAAAGTATTTTATTTTTAAATAATTTCAAGTTTTTATTAAAAAGCAGACTATTTCTCTAGTCTGCCTGTGTATACATATTTTACAATATACAATACTATAAAATTTAATATTGGTACTAATGAAATAATAACCAAATATGTATAATGCAAAACCTGTAACACCTTACTTTCATTATGTATATCAGAAATAATTCTTTTGTAATTTTCATCAAAAAAAATTTTTCTGAATATAAAAATAACTGAAAGTAAATAAATTACTAAAAAAACATACCCATCTTTTCCTCCTTTGTATTTATTTTTAGCTGGAGAAGAGTATATTTTTTTATTAAAATTGTCAATGAAATTTTATTGGCATAATCTCAAATCTTGTGGATTAAATTTTTTCAACTAAAATAAACACACT
>JAJOLG010000009.1 GCA_021129445.1 Candidatus Altimarinota bacterium
TATGAGATATTTTTTTAAATCATCTGGTGCCCAAAAGAGGACTTGAACCTCCACGACCAAATTTCGGTCACAGGCCCCTCAAGCCTGCGTGTCTACCAATTCCACCATTTGGGCATTATCAAATTCACATTTCTTTGTAAAGATTTTTTAAATCTTTTTTTACAATTTGATCCTTGTTTTTGATTGCCAAAGCAATTTTATTTACAGAATGCAAAACTGATGTGTGATCTCTTCATCAAAAATATTCTCAAATTTTCATCAAAGATTGTCAAAGTTTTTCTTTTATAATATACATTGCAAGTTGTCTTGGGTACATTACATCCTTTGTTCTTGCTTTTCATAAAATATCTGAAATATTCAAATTAAAATAATCTGCAACATATCAAATTACATCTTCCATATTTTTAATCAAAACTGGCATTTTCTCTTCAAATCAAACAAGTTTTATATCTTTATTTACTTGTTTTATGAATTCTCAAATTTGTTTTAAATCTGGTGTTTTATGCTGTAATTCTATCATTGCAGCGATTTGCATCAAAACTCATTCAAGTTCTCTAATCGATGATGTTACATTCATTGCAATAAATTCAAAAACATCTCATGGAATTAAAGATTGATAATCTTGTGCTTTATTATACAAAATTGCAAGTCTTGTTTCATAATCTGGTTGTTTTATTTCAGCTGTCATTCAAGATTCAAATCTTGAAACCAATCTTTCTTCAAGTCAGTCAAGTTCTTTTGGTGGTCTGTCTGATGCAATAATTATTTGTTTTCATGCTTCACGAAGTGTGTTAAAAGTATGAAAAAATTCTTCTGCGGTTTTTTCTCATCTTCAAGCTAAAAATTGAATATCATCAATAATTAAAACATCAACCTGACGATATTTTTTTCTAAATTTTTCCATTTGCCTTTTTTGAATCGATCAAACAACTTCATTCATGAACATTTCCGAAGTTACATAAATTACAATTGATTCAGGAAAATTCACAATAACTTCGTTTCAAATTGCTTGAAGAAGATGGGTTTTTCAAAGTCAAGTTTTTCAATAAAGAAAAAATGGATTATATTTATCTCATGGTTTTTTTGCAATTGCCTCGGCAACCGCATGAGCCATTGAGTTATTGTCTCAAATTACAAAATTTGCAAGACGATATTTTGGGTTTAAAATTTGTGAAGTAATTCAATTTGGCAATTTTACATCTGGTCTTTTTGGTAATTTTCTTCATTTATTTTCTTTTGGAAAATACTCTATTGTATTCACTCATCTGTTATCATCTCATTCAAGTTCTGGCACAACTTGAAAAATTACCTCATTTAAATCAGGAATTATTTTTTTTGCGACATCAAAAATAATCGCTTTTGAATTTTCTAAATGCCAATTTAAAAAAATAGATCTTGGCACTCAAATTATTAAATTTCAGTGTTCAATTCATAAAATTGCAGAATTTTTGAAATATGTAATCATGTAAGCCCTTCAAAAACGAGGGTAAACATCAGTTAAAATTCTTAGCCAGGTATCTTTTAGATTTGTTTTTCCCAAAATTATTTTTTTAGATAAAAAAAATTTTTCATAATTTAGAAAAATTTTTTTTGTTTGTAAAAATTTTTTTTAATTTTTTATTTTTTAATGTTTTGAAACAATTAAAATTAATTTTCAATTTTTATACTCAACCTCAGTATCAATTCATTTTAATGATAATTCTCTTGATATATAATTTAAAGATTTGTCAACTTGGTCAGTATATTTTTCATCCATTGAATTTTTGAAATCTTCAACAACTGTATATTCATTAAAAGATGCAGAAATCTGGTCTTTTGCTTTATCCACTTCTTTTATTTGCTCAGAAATTTCTTTTCTGTTTATTTTTAAAAGTTTAGATTTCTCATCTAATTCCACCCATTCTGGATTATTTTTTAAAGCATTTTGAAGCTCTTTTTTTAAATCTTTTAATGCAGATTTTCAATCTTTATATAAATCGTATGCAGAATTTAATTTTTTAGCTTCTTTTTCAATTATTTCTTGAATTGTCATATTTATTTTATTTTTTATTTATTTTAAAATTAAAAATGGTTCTTCTTTTTCTCAAAAAAAGTAGGATGGTGCAAATAGTTTTAAGAAAAACTTTCAATCTATTTTTGAATATTCAAC
This sequence comes from Candidatus Altimarinota bacterium, assembly GCA_021129445.1. Taxonomy (GTDB): domain Bacteria; phylum Patescibacteriota; class Gracilibacteria; family JAJOLG01; genus JAJOLG01. The sequence continues at coordinate 2,150 of JAJOLG010000009.1, forward strand.
AAATGGTTTACTTTCTCATTCTGCAGTTTTCCAGTATCTTGAATCACTTGAACCATTTCTATTATCTCAAAGAACAAAAACGTGATTTTCTGGGACTTTAAATTCTTTTATTTTTTGAAAAGCTGGTAAATATGTTTTTCAATTATTTGTTTCATTTAAATATGCAGATTCATCAAGTAATTCTCAATTTCTATAAACTCATCAATCTTTAAAAGAAATTACATCTCATGGTATTCAGATAACTCTTTTTATATATTTATTGCCATATTCACAAACTTTTGAATCAAGTGATAATTCATTAAAATGTTCAATCACACATCTTAATCATTTTAAATGATGCACTCTTGGCACTGGTGGTGTGAAAATTATAGTGTCTCAAAAATTTGGTTCTGAGAATTTATATGAAATTTTTTCTACAAAAATGTAATCTCAATTATGCATTGTGTCTTTCATTGATGATCAACTTACCTGAAAAGGTGAAAATAAAAAATATCTCACCAAAACAACTATTCAAATAATAATTATTGCATCTTGTAAAATTTCTAAAAATCATTTTAATATCGAAGATTTTTCTTTTTTTTTCATTATTTTTTTTTAAATTAAATTATTTTTTTATGACAATAAAAAATTTTTTTATTTTTTACAAATTTTTTCTTGACTATTTTTTTTAAAAAAATAATTTTTACTCAATTATAAAATAATATTGAAAAATATGGAAAATTTATGAACTCCAACTAACAAACTTTTTATCTGAAACCTTGCTTGGACAGTAAGATGAGTTTCATTGAGAGATGCATTTTCAGAATTTTGAGCTGTTTACTGAAAAGTAGCACTTGAAAATTGATCAAAATGAAAATCAAGATGATTTTGATTTGTTGAATTTGAAACTGTTGAAGCTGCAACTGCTGCACTTGAAGCAATGCAATGAAAAGAAGTTGAGTGAAGAGAAATTAGAATTATGTATGCTCAAGAACAAGAAAGAAGAGAAAATACAGAAGAAGCTGCTTAATTTTAATTTTTAAAAAATCCTCATTTGAGGATTTTTTTTATTTTTTATTAAAATTTTTCAAATTTTATTTTGACAATTAAAATTTTTTTTGTTTAATTTTTTGGTAAAAAAATCGTGGATTTCGTAGCTCAGTTGGTAGAGCAACGGGTTGTGGTTCCGTGGGTCGTGGGTTCGAGCCCCATCGAGATCCCCATTTTAATTTTTTAAAAACATCTTTGATTAGATGTTTTTTGTTTTTGTAAAATTTTGTTTAAAAAAAATTTTACAAAAATAAAAATTTTTTTTTAATTTTGATATAAAATAATCTTATTTTAAAAATAAATGCAAGATGTTGTAAAAATATTTTTTGAAATCTATAATGAATTTCTAACGGCAAATAATTGATAGAAATATTTAACATTAAAAAATTGAAAAAAATGTATTTTGATTTTTTTATAAAAAAATATTGATTAGATTGAGAAAAGGTGAATTTTTGAACAAAAGATATTTTAAGGAGAATTAGAATGGTTGAGTTTTTTGATTATATTACAAAAGAATTTGATTTAAAAAAAATTTGAAAATGAAGGTTTTTAATAGAAATTAAATTTTTTAGAATGGTAGTTATTGAAACAAAAAAACAAAAACTTGAATTATTAAGTTTTTATAATTTTAAATAAAATCTCGGCGCACCTGTGCGGTATCTTTCGACCGTAGTGAGCGATACGCCCTCTTGTATATACAAAAAAATTTTATACATATTTGAAAAAAAGTCAATATAAAATAACAAAAAATATGTCAGAAAAAATAAAAAAAATTTTAATAAATAAAATAAAAGAACAGAAAACAAAAAAAGATTGAAAAAGTTTTTGAGCAAAAATTTTAATTTGATTTGCATTTTTTATGTTTTCATGTTTTGTTGCTTGAATTTTGTTTTTGTTTTATTTATTACAAGATTTGCCTACAATGGAGGAGTTAAAAAATATTCAAACAAAAGAGTCAACTCAGATTTTAGACAGAAATTGAAATGTGCTTTATACAATTTTTTGAGATGAAAATCGCAAAGTTATTCCTTTTGATAAAATCACAAATAACACGATTTATGCGATTATTTCTCTTGAAGATGAGAATTTTTTTAATCATTGATGAGTTGATTATAAATGACTTATAAGGGCAATTTTAGGGCAGTTGGGATTGATAAATTTTGATGGTTGAGGTTCTACAATTACTCAGCAATTTGTGAAAAATAAATTTTTATCTTCACAAAGGACTTATATCAGAAAATTAAAGGAAATGATTTTGAGTATGCAATTGGAAAATACTTACTCAAAAGAGGAGATTATCACAATGTATTTAAATCAAATTCCATTTTGATCAAATATTTATTGAATTGAACAAGCCACAAAAGCATTTTTTTGAAAAGATGCAAGTGAGATTGATTTAGCAGAAAGTGTAATTATTGCCTCAATTCCAAATGCAACAACAAGATATTCGCCATATTGAAATTATGTTAGGTCAAAATTAAAATGAGTTTCTGTTGAAGAGTTAGAAGAAAAATGAGTAAAAAATTATTCAGATTTTATTGAAAAATTTTGAGAAAATAAATTTACTTTATGACTTTTGCCTAAAAAAATTATTTTAAATTTTGAAAAAACTTGAACCTGAAAAATTTCTTGAACATGAGAAATAACTTGAACTTGAAAAATTATTGAAACTTGAAGTGTTATTTTACCCTGAAGAAGTTCGTTTGCATTGGATAAAATGGAGGAAATGTGATACATTTCAAAAGATTTGAATAAAAAAATTTTTAATGAATTGTTAGATTTTAAATTTAAGAAAAATGTTGAGAAAATTGAAGCACCACATTTTGTAATGTATGTAAGGGAAAAGTTAGAAAAAGAGTTTTGAATAGATATTTTGAAAAAATGATGATTAAAAGTTTTTACAACTTTGGATTTAGGTTTACAAAAAAAAGCTGAAGAAATTGTTGCGAAAAATGCTGAATACAATGTTAAACATTTTTGAGCAGAAAATCAGTCTTTAATGACAATGAATACAAAAAACTGAGAAATTTTAACAATGGTTTGATCAAGAGATTATTTTAATGACGAGATTGATGGTCAAGTGAATGTTTTAACTCAAAAAAGGCTTATTTGATCAACATTTAAACCATTTGCATATATTGCAATGCTTTTAAGTTGATATTCTCCATATTCAATTGTTTTTGATACTGAAACAAATTTTTGAGAAAAATGAAATGATTATGAACCACAAAATTTTGATTGAAAATTTATGGGTCCAATGTCGCTTTGAGAGGCCTTGTGAAATTCTAGAAATATTCCTGCGATTAAGGCTGGGTTGGTTTGATGAATTGAAAAAGTTTATAATATTGCAAAATCTTTATGAATTAAATTTGAAAATTCATACGATTGGTATTGAGCATCTTTACCTCTTTGAACTGTTTGATGAAGGTGAATTGATTTACTTTCTGCTTACATGGTTTTTGCAAATAATTGAGAAAAAATTGAGCCAAAAAGTATTTTAAAAATTATTGATAGAAATTGAATTATTTTGAAAAAAGAGAGAAAAAATGAGTGAGAAAATGTTTTAGACCCGCAAATTGCTTATCAAATTACAGAAATGTTATCAAATCCAAAAAATAGATGAGTTTGATGGAATTCAAGAATGCAGTTGAGATGAAGAGTTAATATTGCAAAAACTTGAACTTCAAATAAATCTGTAAAAAAACCATGAGTTAAAAAACCAGTTGTAATGCCAATGGATTGATGGATAATTTGAGTTACGCCTCAATATGCAACAGTTGTTTGGTCGTGAAATAATGACTGAACAACAATGAAAAGAAATTGAAGTTGATGGTGAACTTCTTGAAAAACCTGGAAGGAATTTATGGAATTTTTACATAAAGATTTACCTGCTGAAAAATTTAAAAAACCTGAATGAATTCAGCTTGTAAAATATGCAAAATTATCATGATTATTGCCATCACAAAATACTCCAAAAGATTTAATTGCGACATGAGTGTTTTCAAAATATAATTTGCCAAAAAAATATGATAATTCTTTGAAATTTGTTGAAGTTGATTTGGTTTCCAAAAAATTGCCAACAAAATATACTCCTGAGGATGCGATTTGAAAAGTTGCGGTTTTAAATATGCATTCTTTAAAACCTTATGATAAAAGATGGGAAGATCCGGTTCAGGACTGGATAAAAGAAAATTGAAAGGAATTTTTAAAAAAGTATTGAATAAAAGATATTTTGACGGATATTCCAACAGAATATGATAATGTTCATACTAGGCAAAATACTTTGGAGTGACCAAAAATTTCAATTTCTTACCCAAAAGACTGATGAATTGTTTGAAATAAATGATTTTCTGTAATTCCTGAAATTAAAACTCAAAATTGAATTGCAAGAGTTGATTTTTATGTAAACTGAGAATTGAATACTTCTGCCTTCAAATATCCATACATTTGAAATATAAAATTAAAAGACTGACTTGCGATAAATTCGAAAATTGATTTAAAAATAAAGGTTTTTGATAATCTTTATAATTCATCTACGAAAAATATTTCTTTAAAAATTTGAGAGGATGATAAGCCACCATATACAGAAATTGTTAGACCAAAAAATTGACAAGATTTAGTTGCGGGTTCGACTTTTGAGGTTAAAACTTTGACTTACGATCAGTGATGACAAATTTGAGAGGTGATTTTTTATCTTAATTGAAAAAAGATTTCCGAGGTTGAAAAATCTACATTTTCTGTTAAAATTCAAGTTCCAAGAATAATTTGAGAGCATAAAATAAAAATTGTTGCTATAGATACAGCTTGAAATTCAAGTTTTGATGAAAAAGTTTTTAATTCTGTGAGAATTAGAAATACCTCAAAAGATGTTGATTTAAATCTGCCAAAAAATATTTTTGCAAATAAAGCATTTGATTTTTCAATTTCTATGCCTTATTCAAAAATTAAAGATTTAAATAAAATTGAAGTTATTGCGAAAAAAAGGTGATTATGATGAGAAGAAATTGAAATAAAAATTTGAGAAATAAATAATTTTGAATGAAATGCAACTTGATTTTTTTACTTAACCTGAATTTTGGACAAGTGAAATTATTTAGTTTATTTGAAAAAATACACAAAAGAATTGGAAAAAAATGAAGATTGAGAAAATTTTGAAATTTGAACAAAAACTGCACTTGAAGTAAAATAATTTTAAATGGATAAAAAACAGGAAATTTTCGATAAAGTTCAGGCTCTTGCAATTCAAACAAATCACAAAATGCAAGAGTCTTTTGTGTGAAAATTTCGTTCGGCTTTTTTGTGAGAAGGATTTGATTATGCGGAATCAAAGGTTTTTTCTGATTGAGATAATGTGAAGCATATCGATTGGAAAACAAGTGCAAAAACTTGAAAATTGTTTGTGAAAAAATTCGAAGAGACTCGCAAATTAAAAATAAATTTGCTTGTTGATAATTCAATTTCTTTGCAAACTTGATTTTCTGATTTAAAGAAAAATAAGTTAATTGAAGCATTTGCTTTGATTGTTTTTTCTGCGCTGAAAAGTTGAGATAGAATTTCTTTGAAATTTTTATCTGAATGAATTGAAGAAAACGGTGATTTGTGAGAAGTTTTTTGATCTGGAAAAAAATTTTCATTTAAAGTTTTGGAAAAAATTTTGTCTGAAAAATTTGATAAAATTGAGATAAATTATGAAAAATTTTTTGAAAATTTTAATTCAAATAAAAAAAATAATAATTCAATAATTTTTATTTTTTCCGATTTTGAAGATGAAAATTTATTAAAAAATATTGAAAAAATAAATCCAAAAAATGAGATAATTTGTGTTTTTATTCGTGATAATTTGGAAAAAATTTTAAAAAATAATTTTGCAAAAAATTGAATTTCTGAATTTGAAGATTTTAAAACTGGTGAAAAAATTTTAATTGATTGGAAAAAATTTTGAGAGTTTAAAAAATTTTTAGATGCAGATATTTTTGAAAAAAGAAAAAAATTGGCAAAATTTTGAATTGAAAGTTTGGAAGTTTTTGAAGAAAAAAGTGTGATGGATGATTTTGCTGAATTTTTTGCGACAAAAAAAAGAAGAAAAAGAAAATAATTTTTTTTAATTTTCTAAAATTTTTTCAATTTTTCAAATTAGTTTATCAAATTTTTTTTGTTCATTAGAAATATTTTTCGGTTTTTTAAAAAAATTTTTCATTCATAAAAAATTTTTTTCATCAATTTTTAAACAATTTATTTCGATTTTTTCCATTATTCATCTGACTTTTTGAGAGTATGAGATTGCCAAGATTTTTTTTCATAAAATCGCTGAGGCAATTAAAAAATGAAGTCTCATTCAAATGCAAAAATCTACTTCTGATAAAGTTTCAAGTAATTCTGAAAAATTTTTTGGTCTAAAAATAATTCTTCATTTTTTTAAAAATTTTTTTTCAAATAAAACCGAGTCTCAATCTTCCATTGCGACAAATAAAATTTGGTCTCATTTTTTTTCTTGTTCTGTTAAAAATTTTTCAAACTCTAAAAAATTAAAATTTCAGTTGTTTAAATTTCTTAAAGATACAGCAAAAATTTTATGTTTTTTTTCTGGAAATTCTGATAAATATTTTTTTTCCAAAATTTTTTCTGGTATTTTAAATGAAAAAACTGGGTCAGAAAAAATTATTTTTTCCTCTTCTCATTTTTTTGCAAATCACATTTTTTTTAATTCTCAAAAAGATATTTCATCACGAACAGAAAAAAAATCTATTTTTTCAAAATATTTTTTAGTTATTTCGAAAGATTTTTTTTCATAAAATGGTCAAATTGAATTTACGAATAAAAATATTTTTTTTCAAAAAAGTTCTGCCCAAAAAATTGTTTTTCACCAAATTTTTATTGCTTTTTGTGAGTCAGAGTCTGTAAAAAGTCATCATCATCAAAGTAAAACCAAATCCGATTTCCGCAAATTCCAAAGTGTTTTTAAGCGAAAAGGAATTGAAAAAAAGCGATAAGGAAGGTGTGGAATTGCTGGGATTATTTCAATATTTTTTTCTAAAAATTTTTCTGAAATAACTTGCAAAATTGCTTCATCTCAAATATTTCAAGCTCAATATGAACCGATTAAAAATATCCTTTTTTTATTATTCTTCATAATTTTGTATTTTTTGTATTTTTTTCACATATAAAATGAAAATTTTTTTTGCATAATCAAAAAAATTTTGTTGAATTTTTGAAAAATAGAAGAGTAAAGGTCAATATTAATAATAAAATTATGAAAATAACAACATTAGAAAACTGATTAAGAATAATTATTAATCCGGTAAAATGAGCAAAATCTGTAACAAATTTGATTTTGGCATGAGCTGGTAGCCGTTATGAACATCAAGAAGTTCGTTGAATTTCGCATTTTTTGGAACATATGTTTTTTAAATGAGCGGAAAAATATAAAACTCCAAAAGCTGTTGCAGAAGCTGTTGATAAATTTTGAGGTGAATTTAATGCATTTACCTGAAAGGAGTATGCTTGATATTACATAAAATCTGCATCGAGAAATTTGGAAGATGGGATGGATATTTTGTCGGATATGCTTTTGAATTCAAAATTTGATATTGCTGAGATTGACAAGGAAAGGTGAGTTATTTTAGAAGAAATGAATATGTATCTTGATATGCCAAAATATCAAGTTGCATGGGAATTTGAAGAATTAATTATTTGAGATCAGCCTTTGTGATGGGATCAGATTTGAACAAAAGAATTGATAAATTGAGTTAAAACAGAGTGTTTTAAGGATTATCAGAAAAAACTTTACACTCCTGATAATATCGTAATTGTTTTATCTTGAGATATTGAAAATGAAAAATGAGTGGATTTAGTGAAAAAATATTTTGCATGAATGTCGTGAAAAAAGGCATTTGAGTGGTGAGAATTAAAAGAAAATACTTCTGGTGAAAAAATTAGGATTATAAATAAAAAAACTGAACAATCTCACATTGTAATTTGAGTAAAATGAACTCCGTGAAAAGATTTGAAAAATTTTTGGAAACAAAGAGTTTTGGCTACTTTATTAGGTTGAATGATGTCTTCGAGGATGTTTCAAAATGTGAGAGAACAAAAATGACTTTGTTATCAAATTTGAACTTCTACCGATGATTACACAGATTTTTGAATTTTTTCAACTTCTGCATGAGTTACAAATGAAAAAGTTAATTTGGCGATTGAGTCAATTTTACAAGAATATTCTAAAATTATTTCAAATATTCCAGATCAAGAAGAGCTTTCAAAGGCAAAAAATTATTTAATTTGAAAAATTTTACTTTCAACAGAGGATAGTGAAAATCTTGCAAATATGTATTGAACTCAGCTTTTATTAAAATGAAAAATAATTTCTGTCGATGAAATGTGTGAAAAAATTGAGAAAGTGACAATTGATGATATTGTAAATCATGCAAAAATGATTTTGAAAAAAGAAAATATTTATATTGCTTGAATTTGACCTTTTGCTGAATGAAGTGAAGAAAAATGGCTTGATTTAATTGAAAAGTCTTGATTATAAAAAGTAAAAAATTCAGAAGATATTTTTTTGAGTTTTTTTGTGTTTAAAAAAAATTTGATTTTTGTTAAAAAATATTGTTTTATATTAAAAAAAATTATGGAAATGGAAAAAAAATAACGGAATTTTTGAAAAAATTAATGATATTTAAAAAATTGAGGATGGTGTAAAAAATTTGGAATTAAATTTATTTGCAGATCCGATTTGAACGAAAGAAAAAATGCAAAATATTTTGTCAGAAAATTGAGAAAATATTGAATGACATTTAGTGAAAATTGATATTTTAAAATTAAATATTCGTATTTTGTTTTTAACATGAGATTTTGAAAATATTAAAAATAAAATTGATGAAACAATAAAATATATTCAAAATGATTTATTGATTGATAATTCTGAAAAAGAAAAATTTTTAAATGAATTTTTTGAAGAATTATTTTGAGTTTTTATTGAAAATTGATATTTAGTTTTTTGAGAAAATTGAGAAATTTATGATGAAAAAGTAAAATTTTTCGAAGGTTTATTTGAATTTCTTGTTTCTAAAAATAAGGATCTTTTGTGAATGTGATTATATTATTTTGGATTATTTTATTGAACGATTTGAGATAATGAAAAATCGTTTGAAAGTTTTGAAAATTCAGCTTTATTGGGGTATGAAAAATGAATTGAGGATTATACATCGTTGATTAAAAGTGTATTTTTAGATACATATAAATCTTTTTCTTCAAAAGAAGAGAAGGAGAATTTTTTAAAAAATGAACTTGAAAATTCTGAAGAGGTGTTTTTTCAATTTATTGATGATTATCAGAGAGATGAGAACTGAAAAAGAGAAAAAACTGTTTACTGATGAAATAAATATTTATATGAAAAAATTTGAGATATTTATGCTGAAATTTGAATGCTTTGAGATGCTTTAAGTTGTTATTCTGATTTATTGCAAACTTGAAATTATGAGGCTTATAAAAAAATTGCAGAAATTTATGAAAAAAATAGAAATAAGTTTAATTTTTTAGAAAATATTGACTCAGTTATTGAAAAAAATTATAATTTTCTTGTAAATAGAGCATATTTGGTGAAAGATTTAGAAAATATTATTTATTGACTTGAAAAACTTTGAGATTTAAAAAAAGATAATTGATTTTATTTTAATGCAATTCAAAAAATTATTAAATTTAATTCAGATGAGAAATTTTCAAAAAAGTCTTTGGTAAGGTTGATGGAAAAAATTTGAATTGAAACAATAAATATTAAAAATGGTGATTTTATTCAAAATCTTGATTTAGATACACTTTATTCTGATATCGCAAATAATTTTGACGATAGGTATATTTTAAGTCTGGCAAATTTTTATGAAAAAAAATGAGAAATTTTGTATGCTTTTTTAAATTATTTTCAGTGATTTGAAAGCTGAATTGATTGAGTAAAAGATTGATTTTTAATATTTATTAAGACAACTTTAAAGGATTTTATTGAGAAAAGTAGAGTTAAAAATATTGAAAGTTTTTCTGAAAATGAAGAATTGATAAAAATTGCTAATGATGAATTTTTTATTAAAAAAGAGTTATTGCAGAGAATTATAAAAAATATTGAAAATTGAAAACAAACTAGAGAGGATTTTGCAACTTTATTTGATATGGCTTTGTGAGATGAGTTTTACGAAGATTTAAATTATGAAAAAATTTCTTATTTTTTTGAATGATATACGAATAAAATTCCATGATTTAATATTTTTTTACACAGAATTTTGATAAATTATTTTGAAATAAGTTGAGTAAATCTGAAAGATTTTGAGATTAAAAATCTTTTGTGAAAAATTTATAGATTTGAAGAATTAAATGCTGGTGATTTGAAAAATTTGAAATTAATTATTAATTTTTGAGAGGAGAAAAATATTGATAATTATGATTTTAAAAATTTTTAAAAAATTTTCTTCATAAAAAAAACTCAAGCCAGTCTACTCTAAAACAACAAAAAATCACTAAAATAAAAAGATTTTAAATTCTTTTTATTTTAAATGAAAATGTGTCAAAAATACACCTTTTTTTTCTCAGTTTTTTCAATAATAATAAGTTCAATAAACTCTAACAGGTTTATTTTTATCAGCAGATTTTATAAAATCCAATAAACCCCACCATTTCGCAGAACCAAGTAATTTAAAGGTTTTTCATTCTTCGGAATTTAAGTAAAAAAATAATTTTCAATTATAAACTTTTGTAAAAATTGTTCAAGTTTCAATAAAATTAGGTTTGTTCGAGGTTTTATTTGTTTGAGGTTTTAAGTTTTCAGATTCTTTTTTTGCTTTTGCTTTTTCTCTTGCCATTGCAATTTTTTTAGCAATCAAATCTTCTCTTGAAAAGGATTTTGACGATGATTTTTTTGTTGATTTTTTTGTGATTACTGGTGCAATTTTTTTATTTTCAATATATTTTTTATCTTTTGAAACTTTTCACAAAGCATAATGAATTTCTCTTTTTTTTCATCATTCGTAAAAATAAATTTTTGGTTGTTTTGCTGTTAAATTATCTTTTTTGAAAACAGTAAAATAAATTTGTTTTTGGGCAAAAGGTAAAAATTTTCAAATCGGAAAAATTATTTTTCAGTCCTTAAATTTTTCTTTTTCTCACGAATTTTTATCACACAAATTTTTGAAATCGTAATTTCAATTTCAAGTTTTTATTGAACAAATAAATAATTCTTGACCTTTTGGAATTTCAATTTCTATTGATGCGTTTTGTAAAGTTTTTGTTTCTAAATTTTTAAAATTAAATGAATATGAAAAAATTGAACCTTGAAATTTTCAATCTCATAAAAAAATATTTTTATTTGAATGAATTTCCAAGAAATTTTTTAATCAATCTTTTGAAATATTTATTTTTTTCAAGAATTTTTGCATTTCAGAATCTTTTTCAAAAGAAAAATTTATTTCATTTTTAGAAAAATTTTTTCAAATTATTTTTCTTAAATTATCAGAAACAAAAAATTCTCAATCTTTCGAAAGTGGTCAAAGGTCAATATTGTAGAAGTTTCAAGAAATTTTTGGAGTATTTTTTAGAGATGAGGTTTCTGTAAAAAGCGCATAATATTTATTTCAGATAAAATTATTATTTTTTATCGAGATACTCGAATTATTGTGATAAAGCGATAAACCTCCTCAGTTTTGCAAGAAAAAATTATTTTCAAAAACAGCTGGTTTTTCAAAATATTTTGTCAATTTTACTCAAATTCACTCATTATTATAAATTAAATTATTTTTAACCAAAACAGATTTTTCAGGAGTAATCGTGATTCAAATTCATTTTGTATTGGCAATTACTGAATTTTCGATATTACAAGTGTGGTAATCACAAATGATTCATTGTCAATTTGCTCAATTTATTATATTGTTTTTAAAATTTGGAGTTTTTAGCAAAACAGCATTATTTCAAATATTTTTAATTGTATTGTGTTCAAAAATATTTCATCTTGAAAGATTTACAAAATAAGATTCAGGATTTTTTCATCATCATTCAAAAATTGTGTATTTTATCTCATTTCATTCAGAGCTAAAAATCATATTTCCCCAAAATCATCTGATTTGTTTTTTTAAATTTCATTTTATCACAACTGGCTCGTTTTTTGTTCATTTTATCACAAGTTTTGGCATTTTTTTCTTTCAATTTGTATCCAAAAAACAATCTCATCTGTGTCATTTTAAGCACTCAGAAGTGACTTGAAAATCCATTCATTTGTCCATTAAAATCACAACTCATTTTTCTATTGTTAAATGTGCTCAATTTACAATTCTAAAAGTTCTATCTTTTTCTTCACTTTTTCTTGTTAAAATAATCGGGCTCATTGATTTTGTCCAAATTGTATCGTTTACGATGTCTGTGTCGATTATTGTCTTTGCTGATGCAAAAAGTGGAGTTAAAAATAATGCAATTGCGATAAAAATTTTTCTTTTCATATTGTTTTTTTAAAATTATTTTTTTAGATTTTTGAGAAAAAAATTTTTTGAGTCAAAAAATTTTTTAAAAATGATGCAAAAAATTTTGAAATATTGTAAAATAATAAAAAAAATTTTTTGCATAATTGAAAAAAAAATTTTTAATTTTTGAAAATGATACTTTAAATTATGAATTTTATAGAAAAAAAAATTTCGGAAGTTTTTAAAAATATTTTTTGATACGAAGAAAATTTTTTTATTTACGAAAATGATTTGAAAAAAAATAATGGGCAGTTTGCTCTGAAAGAAACGATGAAAATTTTTTGAATGTTAAAAAAATGAAATTTGAAATGCGATTTTGAATTTAAAAATTGAGAAGAGATTTGCGAAAAAATTATTTCTGAAATTTCTGATAATGAAGATTTTATGCAGAATATTGAAAAATTTGAGATTGAAAAACCTTGATTTTTAAACATTTTTTTTAGTGAAAAATGACTTTTGAATTTTTTTTCTGAAGCTGAAAAAAATTTTTTTGGGAATAAAAAAAATAATAAAAATACAAAAATTTTGGTTGAATATTGAAATGAAAATATTGCGAAAGAGATGTGAGTTGGGCATCTTCGCTCGAATATTATTTGAAAATCTTTGATAAATTTATTTGAAAAATTGGATTTTCAAGTATCGTCGATAAATCATCTTTGAGATTATTGAACTCAATTTTGAAAATTGATTTATGCTTGGAAAATGTGGTGAAATGAGGAAGAATTACAGAAAAATCCAATTAAATTTTTGAATAAAATTTATGTAAAATTTCATGATGAGTTGGAAAAACAAGAAGATTTAAATGAAAAATGAAAAGAAGAATTTAAAAAACTTGAAAATTGAGATGAGGAAAATTTAAAAATTTGGAAAAAATTTGTTGAGTTTTCTTTGCAAGAATTTCAGGAAAAATACGATATTTTGGGGTCAAAGTTTGATTTGATGCAAGGGGAGAGTTTTTATCAATTTATGATTGACGAAATTATTTCTGAACTTGATGAAAGTGAGATTTCTTCTGAATGAGAGTGAGGTGCGAAAATTGTGAAATTTTTTGATGAACCAAAAGGGCATGCTAAAAAATGAGAAGAAAAGGCTCCTTTAATGTATTTAAAAGGAGATTGAACCTCGACTTATGCGATTCGTGATTTGGCTGCGATAAAATGGAGAGCGGAAAATTTGCATCCAAATAAAATTTTATATTGTGTTTGAAAGGAGCAAGCTGAGCATTTTAGGCAGGTTTTTTGGGTTGCGGAAAAAATGTGATGGAATAAATGAGCTGATTTAATTCATGTAAAAAATTGACATTACAGGCTTCCAGAATGAAAAATGTCCACTCGTAAATGAAATGTGATAAAACTTGATGAATTGATAAAAACCGCAAGAATAAAAGCAAGAGAGCTTTTGAAGACAAAAGAAAGTTTTTGAGAATTTGATGAAAAATATCAGGAAAAATTAGTTGAATCTATCGCGATTTGAGCGATAAAATTCAATGATTTATCGCAGGACAGGGAAGGGGATATTGTTTTCACTTGGGAAAAAGCAATAACTTTTGAGTGAATGTCTGGACCTTATATGCAATATGCGAACACAAGATGTTTTTCAATTTTGAGAAAAATTTGAGATTTTGAAGAAAAAAATATTTGAGATTTTTTAGAAAAAGATTTTTCTGATGATAAAAATGAGAAAAATAAGGAAAAAAATCTTTTATTTTGGATTTCAAAATATTATTGAATTTTAGAATTATCTGCAAAAAATCAAAAAGTTCATCATTTGGCAAGGTATATTTACACACTTTCGCAAGAATTTAATTCATTTTATGCGGTTTGTAGAGTTCAAGATGCGAAAAATAAAGATTTTAGAATTTTTTTAACTCAACAGGTAAATAAAATAATTTCTGAATGATTGGAAATTTTATGATTAGATGTTTTAGAAAAGATGTAAAAATTTTTTATAAAAAATTTTGCTTTTAATAAAAAAATTTTTTTTATTAAAAAAAAATATTTTTTTAGTATGTAAAAATATTTTTGCAGAAAATAATATTTTTTTTAGTAAAATATTATGATTTTTTATAAAAAAACAAAAAATATGAAAAAATTTTTATTAACACTGGTTTGAATATTTATTTTCTGAATTTCGTCAGAAATTTTTGCACAAAATATTACGAGATATTCTGATTATTGAGAAGATTGGACATTAGATAAGCAGTTATTTGATTTATGAGATGCTTCTATTGATTTAGATACTTATAAAACAAACACTTTTAAAGTTGCAATTTTAAGTTGATCAACCTGTCAAACTTGATGAAATTTTGCTGAATATTGAGAAAATTTTCAATGATTATGAAGAATAGAAATTTCCTCAAATAATGAAACTGAAGCAACTTATTGGAAATTTAAACCATGAAAAAAATTTGCAAAATTAAACAATGAAGATTTTGTAGAGTTTTGTTATTGAACTTGAACAAATTTAGATTCAAGGATTAAAATTAAAAAATCTTCTAAATGAGATGTTTTAAAAATGGTTTGAGAATGAACTCAACAAAAAGTCGTTCTTTCTAAAAGTATTTGAGATTTTTGATCTAATGTTGAGGTTTCTCTAAGATGTGAACCGAATGATATTGATTATAACTCAATTATAACCTGAGAAAATGATGAAAAATTTGTGATTTCTTTGAAAAAGTTGGATTTAAAGGTTAATAATTCTTCTATAAAAGCTATTGTAGAAGATTGACAAGATACAAGTGTTGAAGATAGTGATGTTAATGAGTCTTTTAATACATATTTTTTTGTTAAAGCAAATAATTTTAATGTTAATTTTGAGTATGTAATAAATTCTAATAATACATCAATTTCTAATACTGATACATCAACTTCTGACACTGATATTTCTAATGATCCAAATATTTCTCCATCAGTATCTCAGAGTAATTTAATTACTAGTACTCTTTCTAGTTTAGATATTTTTTTAACAAATCATCCAGATTTTTTAGAAATGTATCTTTATAAGTGAACATTGTCAAAATATGAAGATATTTTTGATACAGAAAATCATCCACTTGTTGCACAATGAAAATGATTAGCCTTGTCTACAAATTTAGATATTACAGATGTTGATTCTTATTCTTTAGTATCGAAAATAAGATGATCAGTTTCTAGTCCAAATATTAAGGTTTATTCATTTTCTAAATGAGAATTTACTTCTAAACTATACACAAACGACTTCAAAATCACATTCACAGACTGAGCAAATCAAATAGATAATTCAACAGTAACAAAATTCATAATAGAAACAGAAAACATAACACCAATATTCCAGTTTAACCCAGA
>JAJOLG010000028.1 GCA_021129445.1 Candidatus Altimarinota bacterium
AAAAGGATTTTCAAAAAACTCTTAACTGAATTGAAAAATATTGAATCACACAACTTCATGCATTCCCATTTTCTCCACATTTTAAATGAGACAATGTTCCAGCTTGAACTTTTGAAAATCAAATTGATGAAAAAATTAAAAAAGAAAGAATGCAAAAAATTTCTGAAACTTGAGAAAAAGTGAGAGAAAAATTTTTGCAAAAAAATAAATGAACAAAGAAAAAAGTGCTCGTTGAAGGTTTGAAAAAATGATACGAAAACAGATTTTGACGGACAGAAAATTATATCCAAATCGAATTAAATGATGAAATTTGTAAAAAAAATTGACTAAAAAAATCTAAATTAAAAAAAGGAGAAATTGTTGAGATTGTTATTTAATTTCTTCTACTAAAAACAAATGCTCAAATCAATGCTGTTAAAGGTATTGATAAAACCAATCATGCCGTTCACGAAATTGATCTTAAAATTTCTTCGGAAATAAAATTTAAATTTAAAAATTCTAAAACTCAGATTCAATTTATTGATGCCGATAAAATTACAACCAAAGATGTTCATAAATATGCAAAAACAAGAGTGTTTATCATCCCTCACATTACATCTCATCAAATTATCATTCATGATTTTAACAATCATTTAAATCAAATATTTCAAGTTTTTTCTTTAACTTCATTTAATCAACTCGCGATTGAAATTGTGGTATCCATTACTGCTCAAAGTGCTCATATAATTATCCCTGCAAAAAATATTCAAAAATAATCAAATCATACATTTAAAATTGCAAAACTACGAGCATCTTCTGATCACAATCAGTTTATTCAAGATGTTTTTGCAATTAAAAATGCAAAAATATATGCACAAACTACTCAAAAAATTGTTCAAAAAATTGCAATCCATGATTTTTTTGAATTTCAAGTTATCAATAAAATTGTAAAAACTGTTGTAAAAAATGAAATTAATCATGTTAAAATAACTGGATTATAACCATTTTTTATTCACGGAATCAATAAAAATAAAATCATCGCGACTCATCAAAATAAACTTAACAAGCTCATAAGTCACTGTTTTTTTCAAATTAAAATCACAATTCAACAAAAAATAAAAAACCAAATTATCAATGAATCAACATGCCGATATCACTGAATTGAATAATTTTCAAAATGTTCATCGGGATATTTTTCAATATAAAGTGCAATTTTATCTCATTTTTTAAAATCATAAACTCAAACCTGAAACTCTTCTTTTTCTCAGAAAACATTAACTATTTTTCATTTCTCATCTCATGATAAAATTTTTACGACAAACACATCATTATTTTTTTCTCAAATAATTATTCATTTTTCTGTAAAAATTGTTTTTTCTTGCATTTTAATTTTTTAAATAAAAAAATTTTTAATAAAAATAAATTTTCTCCTCAGAAAATTTTTCATATTTCTTATCTTTTTCTGACAAAATAAAACTTTCAATTCAATATTTTTCTGCAATTTCTTTCCAGTTTATTCAAAATTTTTCATTATCAAAAGAATATCATCACTCACCTTCCGAATTGTAAAAATCTGAACATTTATATAAAAACTCAGTTCAATTTTCAAGCGATAAAAATCAGTGTGCAAATCACTTTGGCACAAAAAGCTGTTTTTTATTCTCTGCGCTTAAAACAATTCAAAACCATTTTCAAAAAGTTGGAGAATTTTTGCGAATATCAACAACAACATCATAAACCGCTCATTTTACAACTCTCACTAATTTATCTTGCGGATTTTTAAATTGAAAATGCAATCATCTCAAAACTCATTTTTGCGATTTTGAATGATTATCCTGCACAAAATCAATATTAATTCAATTTTCCTGAAAATCTTTTTTTGAATAAGATTCGAAAAAAAATCATCTTTCGTCTCAAAAAATTTTTGGTTCAATGATTTTTAATCAAGGAATTACTACTATGTCTTCTCAATTTTTCCCTAAAATTTTTATTTCTGCATTTTTAAATTTTGACATAATTTTTATTATATAATTAAAAATTTTTTACAATTACTCGATTAAAGATTGAACCACAATATTTTATTTTAAAAATAAAATATTAATATTTAAAGATAAATTTCTTTAAATATTTTTTCATTTTTAAATAATTTTTTGTAAATATTCTCAATACGAGCTATTTTTCATTTTTTCAATTTGTTTTTTTAACAAATCTTTATCAACCCATCACTTTTTAAAAGCAATTTCCTCCAAACATGCAATCTTAATTCACTGCCTTTCTTCAAGTATTTCAATATATTTCGACGCTTCCATCATACTTTTATGAGTTCAAGTATCAAACCATTCATATCAAGATGGTAAAATATCAACTTTCAACCTATTTTGTTTCAAAAATCCCCTTGAAACATCTGTAATTTCATACTCTCCCCTCTCGCTTTTCTTTAAATTATTCGTAATTTCAATCACATCATTTGGATAAAAATAAATCCCCGGAACAGAATATTTTGATTTTGGATTTTTTGGTTTTTCTTCAATTGATAAAACATTTCAATCTTCATCAAACTCTAAAACTCAATATTGTTCAGGATTTTTCACTGCATATCAAAAAATTTTTCATTTTTTTTCATTTTTCACAAAATTTTTCGCAGACTCTAAAATTTTTCAAAATCACTGACCACGAAAAATATTATCTCACAAAATCAGACAAACATCATCTTTTCAAATAAATTTTTCTCAAATTATAAAAGCTTGAGCTAATCATTCAGGTTTTTTTTGCACCTCGTAAAAAAACTTTACTCAAAACTGCGATCAATCTCACAAAAGTTTTTTGAAATTTTTCTCATTTTCTCAATCCGTAATCACCAAAATTTCACGAATTCATGCCAACATCAAAACTGAAATCGGATAATAAATCATTGGCTTATCGTAAATCGGCATCAATTGTTTTGAAATTGCCATCGTAATTGGAAAAAGCCTTGATCAAGTTCAGCCGGCGAGAATTATTCATTTCATATCTTTTTTTTAATTTTTAAAATTATCAAAAATTTTTTTTACAAATCAAAAAAAAATTTTATTTTTCAAAAGTGAAAAAGATAAAAAAAGTATCACTTGGCGTAATTTTTTATAAAAATTTAAAATACATTCCAAAATTTTTGGAGACAATTTTTAATCAAAAAAAATTTAATTGAGAAATTGAATACATTTTTCGCGACCAAGACCCTGAAAAAGAGGTATTTTTTTACATTAAAAAAAATTTTCCAGAATATTTTGAGAAAATAAAATTTTTCACAAAAGATTGATGATTTCACTCAGAATGACATAATTTTTTGATTAAAAAATCCGAATGAGATTTATATTTTTGCCTGTCAAATGATATGATTTATCCAGAAAATTTAGTTTCTAAATTTGTGGATTTTTTTGAGAAAAATAATGAAAAAATCGCAACTTGTAAAATTAAAAGATGGGATTTTTCAATTTTTGCAAAAACTTGAAATTTAGAAAAATCAAAATCAAATTTTATTGATTCGATATGAATTTGAATTTGTGAAAATCATCATTTTTACGATATTTGACAGGGTGAAAAAGATTTTTGACAATATGATAATTTAAAAGAAATTTTCTGACCAAGCTGAGCATTTTTCGTTTGCGATAAAAATTTTTTTGAAAATAATTTTTTTGATGAAAAAAACATTCCACACTACAAAAACGACTGCGATTTTTCGTACAAATTAAATTGGCAAGGAATTTCAACAAAAATCCTGACAAATATTGAAGTTTATCATGATAGACAACTTGAATGAAATTGAAAAAAAATTTTCTGAAAAATAAAAAACTTAAGAGAAAGAAATGATTTTTTTCTTTGAGATTCACTAAAATGACATTTAAATTTACTGAAAAAAAATTTTACATTTAAATTTTGAGCAAAAATTTTCTTAAAAACTTTTGCAAATGAGGTAAAAAAATTTTTATTTTTCTTAATTTTTAAACCAAAATTATTAAAAATTTATTTTGATTTTTGGAAAAATTCTTGAAAAATAGAAAAAAATTTTGATGAAAAATTAGAAAATTTTTGAGAAAAAATGAAAAAAATTTTAGAACAAATGGAATAAAAAATGCAAAAAACACCAAAAATTTCAGTAATAATTTTAAATTATTTAAAGGCAAAAAGAGTTATTGAAAATATAAATTTTTTGAAAAATCAAAAATGAGATTTTGATTTGGAAATTATTTTGGTGGATAATTCTTGCGATAAAAATGAAAAAGAAATTTTGAGTAAATTGAAAAAAAATAATAATTTGAAAATAATTTTTAATGAAAAAAATTATTGATACACAAAATGAAACAATATTTGAGTAAAATATGCAAGTTGAGATTTTATTTTAATTTTAAATCCGGATATTTTAATTAAAGACGAAAATGCGATTTTTGAGATGTTAAAATTTTTACAAAATGATGAAAAAATCTGAATAATTTGACCAAAACAAATTAATGATAATTGAGAAATTCCAATTATTATCAGAAGATTTCCGAATTTATTTACTCAAATTGCAAGAAGAACTTTTTTAAGAAAGATTCCGTGAATTAAAAAAATTGTTGAAAAAGATGAATACAGAGATCTTGATTTAGACCAAATTCAATCTGTTGATTGGATTCAATCGTCATGTTTTATGTTATCAAAAAAATTGTGGAATAAAATTTGAGGGTTTGATGAAAGCTACAAAATTTTTCTTGCTGACCCAGAAATATGTTTTCAAAGTTGGAAATTATGAAAAAAAGTAATTTATTTCCCAAAAATTCAAGTTTTTGCAGACTGAAAAAGAGCAAGTTTTTGATGATTTTTAAAATTTTTTCAATCTTGGGTTTTAAGACAGCATTTTTTAGATTCGATAAAATATTTTTTTAAACACATTTTTTCAAAAAATCCGAGAGAAGAATTTTATTTTGAAAAAAATAAAAATTTGATTGGGTAATTTTTTTACAAATAAACCCCAATTATCCTCTTAATTCATTCTTCAAAACTCACCTTTGGACTCCATCACAACTCCTCTTTTATCTTCGTAGCATCAATCGCATACCTTTTATCATGCCCTTTCCTGTCTTCAACAAAATCCAAAAACTCCTCTCATTTTCACAATTCTTTCAATAAAATTTTAGAAATTTCCAAGTTTGTTTTTTCATTATTTCATCAAATATTGTAAATTTTTCATTTTTCTGCCCTTGTAAAAATCTCCCAAACCGCATCATTGTGATCATCAACAAAAAGCCAATCACGAATGTTTGATCAATCTCAATAAATCGTCAACTTTTTATTATTTTTTAATAAATTTATAAAATGGGGAATTAATTTTTCAGAATCCTGATTTGGTCAATAATTATTTGAACAACGAGAAATTGTGTAATTTAAGCCAAAAGTTCTTCAATATGCCTTAACCAAAAAATCCGAACTTGCCTTTGATGCAGAATACGGAGAAGATGGATTTAAAGGTGTTTCCTCTGTAAAAAATCATCAATTTGGCAAATCTCAATAAACTTCGTCCGTAGAAATATGATGAAATCTTCAAAATCAAAATTTTAAATGCAAATCCAAAAGATTTTGAGTTCAAACCACATTAGTTTCCACAAAAATTTTTGGATTTTTAATGGAATTATCAACATGAGTTTCTGCTGCAAAATGAATAATTCAAATATTTTTTGTCTCAAAATTTTTCGAATATTTTTCAAAAATTTTTTCCAAATCATTTTTTTCTCAAATATCAACTTTTTCAAAAAAATAATTTTTTGCATTTTTTACTTCGCCAGAAATATTTTCCAACTTACCAGCATAAGTCAAAAAATCCAAATTGATAAAATCAATTTCAGGAAATTTTTTCACAAATCTGTTTAAAAAATTTGATCAAATAAATCATGCTCAGCCGGTAATAAAAATTTTTTTCATGAAAAATATTTTTTAACTATTGAAAAAAAATTTTTTATTTATGCAAAAAAATTTAAAAAACCTCAAAAATTTTTTGAGGTTTTAAAAAATTATTTTCTCAAAACATCCCCCGTTTTCAAAATCATCTTTGCCATTTCTCAAACTGTCACAGGATCTCACAAAGCAAAATCTCAATTTTCTTTTCACGACATAATTCAATTTTTTACAGCAAAATCCAAATATTTTTGGTACCAAGGTCATCATTTATCTTCAAGTTTTACTTTCGCAGCTTGCAAAATCATTTTCAAAACTTCTGCACGATTTATCATCTTTCAAGGAAAAAAATATAAATCATCATCTTCATAAAAAATTCAATTTACAACATTTGGCTCAAAATTTAAAAATCTAATTGTATCAACTCAAACCAATCAACTTGCTTTTAAACCATTTCTTTTTTGATAATTAGCTATTGCCCTTCTCGTTTCTGCATCATAAACTCATGTAATTTTTAAATTAAATCACAAAGATTTTAAAATCATTTGTCAATTTTCAATCTCCTCTTTTGACCTTGTTTTTGCCAAATTTTCAGAAATTTTTTGCAAATATCATGATTTTTTATTTCACGAAATTATGTGATTTTTGTATCAATCTTGAACATATTTTTCATACCAAACTCAACTTGACACATCTGCAAAATTTATTTTTTTATCTCATATATCTTTTATTTTATCAGCAAAAAATTCAGAAATAATTTTTAAAGCTTTTGCTCTATTTAAAAATGCATCTGGATCAATAATTCACGAATTATTTTCTCATTTTAAAATATTTTTATTGTACAAATTTTTTATGTAATTATTTGCCCAATGATTTTTTTTCAAAGGATTAAAAACCCTAAAATTTTTCTCCTCAGATTTTTTTTCATTTCAATTAAAATCCTTTGCTACTGCATAAATTTTATGATATCAATTCGAAAAATTTTCAGTATTTAAATTAAATTTTAAATCTTTTGCTTCTCAAATTTTCTCTCAATCGACATAAACTTCAATTTTTTCAACTCAAACATTATCAACTGCGAAAAAATTCAATGGAATACTTCATTCAAGCGCAACTAACGGAATTGAAAAATTCACTTCAAGCGGTGCAACCGTATCGTAAATTACTTTTTTTACATTTGAAGAATCAGACAAATTTCACGCTAAATCCTTTTGTTTAACATACAAATCATAAACTCATTGTGGTACCATTTCAACATTAAAAATATTTTTTGAAGTATCTTGTTTTTTCAAAATTTTTGCTCAATTCATCAAAATAAAAGTTCAAGACTCTGTGTCAAAATCTTCAACAGAAACTCTTAAAGTATTTTTAATTATTGCAGCATAAGAAATTTTTGGAGCCTTTGGCGGAATCGAATCCCTTGTAATTTTCAAGGTTTCATCTGAAATCGATCTATTTCAAGCCTTATCAATAGATAAAATTTTAAAATCATAATTTTCATCATCAAGTGGATCAAGCTGAATGCTTAATTCTCAATTTGAAGCACTTCAATTTCAATAAATTTTATCAGTTTTATCGTCAAAAATAGAAACTCTAACCTCTCAATCAATCTCATTAAATCAAGTAATTTTCACTTTTGGTGTAAAATTCAAAATAAAGTTTTTATCAGAAAAATTTTCATCTCAAACTTTTACAAAATTCAATTTTTTTGGTGGATTATTGTCAATTTCAAAAGATTTTTCGGAAACTAAAAAATTTTCATTTCAATATAAATCTTTTGCAACAACCTTTAAATAAACATTTTTCGAATTTATTTCCTCTCATTCTTTTTTTGTATTCCAAACATAAATTCACGAATTTTCAATATTTTCTACAATTTTTGTAAATTCTCATCAATTAAATGAATAATAAATTGAAACTGGATTATCATCCAATTTATAAGAATCCGAAACCGAATCAATATTCCATTTTAAAACAACATTTCACTTTAAAATTTCTCATCAAGTAGGAAAAACCCAAAAATCATCACGAATTTCTGGTTTTGTTTTATCAATCGTAAAAAATGCAGTTGAAACAGAGGTTTTTACATCTCAATCCTGCAAAACTTTAATTTTATATTCTCAATCTGGAATATTTGAAATATCCCATTTTACATCATAAAATTGCTTATTTTCTCACGGCATCAAAGAAGAAATTTTTGAATAATTTCAATCTTTTAAATAATAAATTTTAAATTCATTTGTCGTATCCGCACAATTTCAAGTTGTTTTAAACTTAATTTTCATCTCATTTTCTCACGAAAGTGTCAAAATTGGAGCATCAGTCGTAAGTTCACAATTTGCAAATGCAAATCCAGTATTTATCAGAAAAAATGCGATAATTAAAAGTAGTTTTTTCATAATTTTTGTTTATTTTTTTATTATTCAAAAAAAATTTTTTACAAAAACAAGAAAAATTTTTTGCCATACTAAAAAAAAATTTTTTAATATAAAAAAATAAAAAATTTAGTATGAAAAAAATTCTATCAATAATTTTTATCTCAACATTTCTTTTTTCACAAAATATTTTTGCAGAAACACCAACTTTTTCTGATGTTCCTGTAAATTACAAAAATTTTCAAGCCATAAATAATCTTTACAGAAGATGAATAATTTGAGGTTATGCAGATTGAACTTTTCGTCCTGAAAAAAATTTAAATCGTGTTGAAGCCTTAAAAATATTACTTTTATCTGCAAAAATCCAAATTTCCGATGATATTTGAAATGTTTTTGCTTTTAAAGATACATCAAAAGATGCCTGGTATTTTAAATATATCGCAAATGCACAATCACTTTGAATTGTAAATTGATACCCAGATTGAACTTTTAAACCTTGAAATCCTGTAAATCTTGCAGAGGCATTAAAAATGCTTTTAGAAGCAAATTCTGAAAAATATGACAAAAATGTTTCAGAAGCACCATATTATGATGTTCCTGCGAATTCTTGGTTTGCATGATATTTTGATTATGCAAAGAAAAATAAACTTTTAGATTGGCCAAAAAATTGAAAAATTAACCCTTGAAAAAATGTAAATCGTGCAGAATTTTCTGAAATAATTTATAGATTTTTAGAAAATAAAAAAGAAATTGAACAAAATGCAAAATTAGCAATTCCGTATTTTAAAAGCGAAGAATGAAAAGAAACAAAATCTGGTGAAATTTATCAGCCTTGACAATTAACAGCTTGAATTTCTTGATATAATTTTTGAACAAATTTACTTGTGACAAATGTAGCAAATTGAGAATCTGTAATTGTAAAAGTAAATGACGATGGCCCTGAAATGCAAGATAAAAAAATTAAATTGTCGAAAACAGCATTTAATGCAATCGCAAATTGAAAAAATAAAATTTTAAAAGTTAAAATTGAAAAAATTGATTATCAAGAAAAAATTCCAGATGAAATTTTTCAAGAAACAAATTCTTGCAAATTCCCAAAAAATAGATGAAAAATTGAAAAAAATTTTTTTAAAAATATAAAATTATTTAACGAAATTGAAAAAAATTTTAAAGAAAATGAAATTTATAATATTTCATGAAAAGTTTTAAATTGAGAAAAAAATGTTTCGATTTTCATCAAAAATGAAGATTGATCAAAAACTCAATTTTTATGAGATGTTTGAAGCGATTGATTTTTTTCAGTGGATATTGATTTATGAAAAAAATGACAAAAACAAATTTGAATAATCGCTTGAACCTCAGGTTCTTCGTATATTGCAGATATTGAAGTTTATGAAATAAATTGTGATAAAAATTTTGCACAAAAATTTGATACAAAACCGACAAATTTAAATTTTAAAATAAAAAACAATAAAACTTATATAAAATGGACTTGAACTTGAAATTTAGTTAGAATTGTTTTTATGCAATGAAAAAATAAAATTGTAAAATTTATAAATAAAGAAGACAATTACCTTGAATTAAAACCAAAATGGTTTAAGGATTTTTCGGAATGAGAAATGATGTGGCAGGTTGCTCTTGCGTCGAGTTTATCGTGAAATTCTTTTGACCAAGATACTTGATGGAATATTTCAGAAACTCAAAAAACCCAAATTACAAAACATTTTTACGAAGAATACAAAACAAATCAAATTGAAATTTTTAATTTAGAACCAACTTATATTTTTTGATGAAATATAAAAATTTCTTGAAGATTAAAATCAGAAATTAAAACAAAGGCTAAAATTATTTTACCAGACTGAAATGTAAAAGAAATCAATATTCAAGCGGATAAACAAAAAATAAAAAATTCAAATTGAGTTGAAATTTATCCAGTTTTATCAAAATTTTCTTTTAATTTTAAGCCAAAAGAAAAATGAACTTACATTATTGAAATAAATCATGTTTCATGAATTGCAGTTTTTAATTATCCGATTTATGAAGAATGAAAAATGCCAATTTTACCTGATTTTAGAGATTTACAAACATTTTCATGAGAAGAATTAAAAATTGACGAGAAAAAATTTCAGGCAGAAATGTTGAGTATGATAAATAAAGCAAGAGCTGAACTTTGATTAAATCGTTTGATTTTAATTCCAGAATTAACAATATTGGCACAAGACAGAGCTGATGATATGGCTAAAAATAATTATTTATCACATTGGAATAAAGAATGAAAAACTGCAAATGATTTAAAATTTTCTTATTGAATCAAAATGTGAGTCTGAGAAAATTTGGCAAAATCGCAAAATTTGGAAAATGCACATCTTTGACTTATGAGATCTGCATGACATCGTGCAAATATTTTAAATGAAGAATGGTCAAGAGCTTGATTTTGATTTGCAAAATGACAAAATTGAAAATTAATTACGGTTCAAATTTTTTCATCATCTCCGATTTTAGAAACAAATTTAGATCAAGAAAGGCTTGATATTATTGATGAAATAAATAAAAAAAGAGATAAATATCTTGTTCCAAATACAATTTTACATGCGATTGCTCAAAATTGGGTTGAAAAGATGGTTAATGAAAATTTCTTTAATTTTGTAAATGATAAATGAGAATCGCTAAATGATTCAATAAAATCAGCAGGTTTAAAAACAACAATTTGAACCATGATAATAGCAAATAGTTCGTATAAATGACTACTTGAAGAAATTCAAAAAAGCGAAAGAATTTTTGACAATGTTTGGAAAAAAATTTGAATTTGAATTAAGCAATGAGATGATGGAATAATTAAATTTGTGATGATTTATACTTATTAAAAAATAATTTTATTTTGCATTATCGTTATTATAAGCAAAATTTTATTGTCATTTTAAAAAACAAGGCATTTTAATGCCTTGTTGTAATTCTAAGCAAAGCGAAGAATTTCTTGTTTTAATTTCTATTTTCTACATCATCCCCGGCATCCCCATTCATCACACTCACCCCATCAAATCTCATTTTTTATCATCTTTTGCTAAATCCACAATCGCACATTCAGTTGTTAAAAACATCGATGCCGCAGATGCAGAATTTTCAACTGCAGACCTTGTCACTTTTTTTGGATCAATAATTCATTTTTTTACCAAATCTTCATACTCACCTGTCAAAGCATTAAATCACATATTTCAAGTTTCTTTTTTAATATTCTCAATCACAATTGATCACTCAAATCAACCATTGCTTGCAATTTGTTTTGCGGGATATTCAAGTGCCTTTTTTACAATTGAAATTCACACATTTTCTTCGTGATTTTCTCATTTTAAATCATCTAAAACTCTTGCAACTCTTACAAGTGCAGTTCATCATCAAGGAACAATTCATTCAGAAATTGCCGCTCTTGTTGCAGCCAAAGCATCTTCAATTCTATGTTTCCTTTCTTTTGCCTCAACTTCTGTTGCAGCTCAAACTTTAATTACAGCCACTCATCAAGTCATTTTTCAAATTCTTTCTGCGATTTTATCTTTTTCAAAAGAAGATTTTGCATTTTCATATTCAACTTTTAATTGAGAAATTCTATTTTGAATTTCATTTTCAATTCAATTTCATCAAACAATAATTGTATTCTCCTTTCAGACAATAACTTTTCCTGCTTCTCATAAATGCGAAATATTTGCATTTTCAAGTTTTAATCAAATTTCAGAAGAAATTAAAGTTCATCAAGTCAAAACTGCAATATCTTTTAAAATCTCTTTTTTTGCATCTCAAAATCAAGGTGCTTTTACTCAAATAATATTAAAAGATCATCTTAATTTTGTTAAAACAATTGAAGTTAACGCCTCTCATTCAATATCGTCAGCAATAATAACCAAATCTTTTTTTCACTCATTTGAAACTTCTTCTAAAAGCGGTAAAATTGGTTTTATTGATGAAATATTTCAATCTGTAATCAAAATTTTTACATTTTCTGCAACAGCCTCCATTTTTTCAGGATTTGTCACCATATAAGGTGAAACATATCAATTATCAAATTGCATTCATTCAACAACTTCTTTTTCAAGTCAAATTGAATTTCAATCCTCAACCGTAATAACTCAATCTTTTCAAATTGTATCAATCACATCTGCAATTAAATTTCAAACTTCTTCATTTTGTGCAGAATTTGTTGCAACTTGTGCAATTTCTTCTTTTGCATCTATCGGAGTAGAAATATTTTCAAGTTCTTTAACAACAGATTTTACAGCTTTGTCAATTCAATTTTTCATCAACATTGGATTTACTCATGCAACCAAATGTCTCATTCATTCCTGAATCATCGCATCAGCCAAAACAGTTGCAGTTGTCGTACCATCCCCTGCTACATCATTTGTTTTTGTGGCAACTTCTTTTACCATTTGGGCTCACATATTTTCAAAATTATCTTCAAGTTCAATTTCTTTTGCAATTGTCACTCAATCATTTGTGACAACTGGGGTTCAAAAAGATTTTCACAAAATTACATTTCTTCATCTTGGTCACATTGTCACTCTCACAGCATCAGCAAGTTTTTTCACTCACTTTTGCATTTTTCCTCTTGCATTTTCTGAAAAAATTATATCTTTTGCCATATTTTTTTAAATTAGTTTGTAATTTTTAGAATTTTTTAGAAAAATTTTTTTAAAATTATTTTTCAATTTTCCCTAAAACATCATCAATATCCAATAATAAAACTTTTTCTCAATCAATTTCAATCGATGTTGGCGAATATTCTCTGAATAAAATTTCATCTCACTCTTTTAATCAAAATTTTTTCGCATCTTCTCAAAAACTTACAATTGTTCACCTTTGAGGCATTCAATCTCATTTTTTTTCAGGTAAAACAATTCAAAATGAGGTTTCATTTCAATTTTCTTCAAATGGTTTTACAACCAATCTTTTTCAAATTCAAATTACTTTTGCCATAAAAAAAATATTAGTTTATAAAAATTAGCACTCTTATTTTAAGAGTGCTAAAAAATTTTGTCAAGATTTTTTTTTGAGATTTTAAAATAAAAATTTTCTTGCTTAAAAAAATTTTTTCTTTTTAATTTTTACCAATTAAAAAATAAAAAATATAATGTCATTACCATCAGTTGCAATTATTTGAAGACCAAATGTGTGAAAATCAAGCCTTTTTAACAGGTTTGCATGAAGACCAATCGCTGTAATCTCGGAAACAGCTTGAACTACAAGAGATAGGATTTTCTGCACCGCAAGAAAAGCTGAAATCCCATTTATTGCGATAGATACTGCATGAATTGAGGTTTGAATCGAGTGAGATAATATTGAAGAAAATATGCAAGCACAAGCAATGGTTGCGATGAACGATGCTGATTTGATTTTATTTTTAACTGATTCAAGGACAAATATCACATCTGAGGATTATAAAGTTGTAGATTTATTGAGAAAAAAATGTCAAAAACCAATAATTTTTTGCATCACAAAATGCGATTGATGAATGGATTTAGGGCAAAAAGCTGAATTTTATCAATTATGATTTTGAGAGCCAATTGCAATTTCTGCAATTCATAATGTTGGTTTAGATGATTTAAATAAAGCAATTCACAAAGAATTGAGAAATATTTGATATTCTGCAAGTGATGCAAAAAAAGAGCAAAATAAAGAAATTATTTGAAATGTTGCTTTAATTTGAAGACCAAATGTTTGAAAATCTTCACTTGTAAATGCATTTTTATCAGAAGAAAGATTGATAGTTTCAGATATTCAATGAACAACAAGAGATTCTGTTGATTCGGAAATTCGTCGGGAATGAAAAACTTTCAATTTTATTGATACCGCCTGAATCAGAAGAGCCTGAAAAAGACAGGATTCAATTGAAAAATATTCAATAATTCGTTCAATTAAATCTATTGAAAAAGCAGATGTTTGCTGTGTTTTAATTGATCCGCAAGAATGAGTCACTTCACAAGATCAAGCAATTGTAAAAATGGCACTTGATGAAAAAAAATGAGTGGTTTTAATTGTAAATAAATGGGATTTAGAAGAAAAATGAGAAGAAGCAAGAAATGTATTTTTTTACCATTTAAGACAAAAATTTCCATTTATGCCATGGGCACCTGTACTTTTTATGTCAGCAAAGACAAAAAGATGAATTATTAAATTATTTCCAATTATCGAACAAATTATTGAAGAAAGAAATAAAAGAATTTCAACTTGAAAATTAAACAGATTTATCGAGAAAATCACAAGAGAACATCATCCAACTTGAACAAAAAATGTTCACCCAAAAATTTTTTACATGTCACAAGTTGATGTAAATCCACCGTATTTTAAAATGTTTGTAAACAAAGCAGAATATTTTCATTTTTCTTATTTTAGATATGTTGAAAATAAATTAAGAGAAAATTTTTGATTTGCCTGAACCTCTGTAAAAATTGAAACTGTTGATAGAAAAAGTATTTATCAAAAATAATTTTTTGTAAAATATGCAAAACTTAAAAACAAATAATGAATTCAGAAAGAGTCAATTTTTAATTGCCTCTCTTTTTTCTTTGTTTTTATTGATAATTCTTGAAATAACTTGAACAATTTTCTACTTTTGAATTCCTCAAATTGAGGAATATTTTTTTGAAAAAGAATTAAATATTTTAGCTAAAAATTATGAAGAAAAAATAAATAATAAAAATATCAATCAAAATAAAGATATTGAAAGAATAAAAATTTGAAATTATGTGGTTTTGCTTGATAAATCAAACAAAAATAATTTTTTGGTTCAAAAATGATGAAAAAATTTATGAGAAAATTTGAAAAAAATCGTTTTGAAAAATAAATTTTCTGAAATAAATACTGATTCAAAAGAAGATTTTTCCAACAAATATTTTTTCTCAAAATCAAATTTAAAAGAAATTTTTTTCGCAGAAAATTCAGAAATTTTTACATTTAACAAAGATTTTTTTAAAAAATACGAACTACCAAAAAATTTTTCCTGAATTAAAAAATTTTCATTAAATTGAAGAAAAATTTTTATTTTTAACAAAAAAATCTTCATAAGATCACTAGGAAAAGAAATAAATTACCAAGCTGTTATTCCATCAAATATTCCAGACAAAGCACTAAATACCTTTATTTTTTACTTCCAAATAATAATTTTTTTGATTTCAATTTTATCATTTTTTATTTATTATTTTGTATCAAAAAAAATTTTGGAGCCAATTAAAATCTCCAACGAAAAAATCAAAAAATTTTCTGATAATGTCTGACACGAGATAATGTCCCCAATCACAATAATTTCATGACTTGCACAACTTTGAGAAATGGGACAAAAAACTGATACAAAAAAAATTTTGGAAGCTACAAAAAAAATTGAAAATATTGTAAATACTTTGAAAAAAATTTCACTTCTTGAAAGAGAAAATTTTCAGATGGAAGAAAAAAATTTATGAGAACTTATAAAAAATTTTGCAAAAGAGAAAAAAATTTCTGATGCATTTTTGAAAATTGAAAAAAATATTGTTAAAAAAATTGATGAAAATATTTTTAATTTAATCCTTGAAAATCTATATTCAAATGCAATAAAATACAAAACTGCAAATTCTAAAATAAAAATTGTATTGCAAAAAAATCAATTAATTTTTGAAAATGAAGTTGAAAAAAATATTTCAAAAAATGATTTAAAAAAATTAAAAGAAAAATTTTTCCAAGCGGATAATTCAAGGCAATCAAAATGAATCGGGCTTTGACTTTCAATAATTGATGAGTGTTTAAAAGTTTTTTGATGGAAAATAAAATTTTTTTCAGAAGATAAAAAATTTAGGGTTGTGATTGTTTTTTAAAAAATAATAAAAAATAATTTTTACCAAAAAAGTAAAATCTTTTTCTCAGAAAAAGATTTTTTTTTGTGTAGAATTAAAGGATTTTAAAAAAATATTTTATGAAAAAAATTTTAAATATTGGGAAAAATTTTTTATTGGTTTGACTGATGTTTTTTACATTTTTTAGCCCTGTGATTGAAAATAATTTTGTTTGATTTTGAGGTGAAAATGTTGTTTTTGCAAGCTGAACAACAGCTGATCAAAATACATCAACCAATGACAACAGCAAAACAAAACAGTCAATTGTTGAAATTGTAATGACTGTAATTTCTTGAATTGTGATTTTAACAATGTGGATAATAAATTGGGTTGGATATTTTTTACATCCATCAACTGTTTTTGATCCTGCAATTTTACCGACAATAAAACAATTTTGGCTACTTTTCAAAAATATTATTTTAACTGCATCGGTTTTTATTTTGATATGAATTGCGATTAAAAACCTTTTTAAAATGTGAAGTATTTGAGATTTATGAAAAGATGTTTGAAAATTTATTTTAATTTTAGTTTTAATAAATTTTTCATGGTTTGCTGTAAAATTTGTGATTGATATTTGAAATATCGCTTCAAGAGCTGCTTTTACTCTTCAAGATTCGCTTTGATCTAAAACTTTTTGGGGAAAATGATACACAATGGCATGACCTGTAATTGTGCAATGGACTGGTGACTGAGAAGAAAATTCAGAAGCAAATAATGAAAATTTCAAATACGATATTTGTATAAAATATGTTAAAGATCAATCAGAATACGAAGAATTAGCAAAAAACTGACAATCCTCATGAGACAAATGTGATTTATGACATGATAAAATTTGAGAATCTGAGGCTTATGTTGCACTTTCAAAAAATATCATTGCATTAAAACCAATAAAATGATCCTGAGAACTTTGATATGATTTACCAACAGCAATTTTATGGAGTTTTGTGCCAATTGCAGAATTTTACAGAATTTGAGCATGAACAAAAGACATTTGAACGCTTGCAGTTGAAACAATTTTTTCGCTTTGAACTGCAATAATTATGATAATTTCTGTTTTAGCAATGCTAGTAGTTTTTGCTCAAAGATTAGCATATTTATGGATTTATTTAGTTATTTCCCCGCTTTATTTTTTCGAAAAATTATTATGACTACTTAATGAATCTTGGTGAAAGTTTATCCCAGATACATTTTCTATAAGTTGACTAATATCACAAGCAATATTTGTCCCAGTTTGATTTTGACTACTTTATACAACAATTGCTGTTTTATGATGAGAGTTTTTTTACAATAATTTACTTGCAAACTGAGTAGCATCATATATGAATACTAATATTACATCTGTTTGATCCTGAATGTGATCTGCTTTCAAATTGATAATTGCAATTTGAATTATGGTTGCTTTATGGAAATGAACACAGGCAGTTGCAAAAATATCTTGATGAATTGCTGAAACTGTTGTGCAAAAATCTACTGAATTTATTAGTTGAGCTGCGTGAACATGGCTTAAAGATCAAGCATTATATTCTAAAACGATGATGGTTTGAGGTACTTGAAAAGAAGGTTCAAAGACTGC
>JAJOLG010000012.1:0-9164 GCA_021129445.1 Candidatus Altimarinota bacterium
TAATTTAAAAATCTAAAATTTTTTTTAGATTTTTAATTTTTTATTTATGGAAAATAAAAATATTTGAAATTTATCAGATATTGATTATAAATCAATTAGGCATGCAAAATTTTATAAAGATAAAGTTTTGAATAATTCAAATTGATATAATATTTTAAGAAAAAAATGAAATTGATTTTTTAAAAAAGTCATGTTTTTTTCTTTTTTTGTTTTTGTAATAAAATTTTTACAACCTCATTTGCTTTATTATTGAGGTTGAGATTACACATATTTTATTCCTGAAATTAAAGAAGAAAAAAGTTTTTTAAGTGACGATGGTTTTATTTTACAAAAATCAATTCAAACACAAAAGAGAAAAAAATGAGATTGAAATGAGATTATTGAATATACTGTTCAGGAAGGTGATACTTTATCTCAGATTTCAGTTGATTATCAAATCAAAATTTGAACTCTTTTGTGATCAAATCCATGAATCTCACCAACAAAATCTTTAAAAGTTTGAACAAAAATAAAAATTTTACCAGTTGATTGAATTTTATTACCTTTAAAAAAAGATACTTTAATTAGTGATTTAGCAAAAAGTTATAAAATTAAAAAGGAGGATATTATTTCAATAAATAAATTGGAAACTTGAGCTTTATTGGTTAAAAAATGAACAGAGCTTATTTTACCATGAGCGAAGCCAATTATTTTAAATAATTCAAAAACATATTGAAATTCAGCACCAAAATTTGTAAATAACATAAAATCTTACGATAAGTCAACGGCTTTTATTTGGCCAACAAAATGAAAAATAACACAATATTTTCATAAAGGACATTATGGTTTGGATATTGCAAATGTGAATAAATGACCAATTTTTGCAGTTGCAGATTGAGTTATTGAAAGAGCATTTTCATCTTGATGGCATTGATGATATTGAAAATATATTTTAATTAACCATTGAAAGTGAATAAAAACACTTTATGCTCATAATTCAAAGGTTTATGTGAAAAAATGAGATAAAGTAAAGCAGTGAGATACAATTGCATGGATGTGAAATTCTTGAAGGGTTAGGTGAAGAACTTGAATTCATCTTCATTTTGAGGTAATTATAAATTGAGTTAAAAGAAATCCTTTGGCATATATTAAATAAAAATTTTTTTTGCAAATGTGAAAAAAAATATTTTGCAAAATATAAAAAAATTTTTTTAAATAAGAAAAAAATAAGAAAAAATAAAAATTTTTTCTTCAAATAAAAAATTTTATGCAAATAAATTTAACTTGGGATTTATTTATTATCGTATTTTTTACACTAATTTTGTCTTATAGTTTTATTATTTGATATAATAAAACAATGAAGATAATTCTTTCTTCGTATATTGCGATTTTAGTTGCTGATTGAATTTGAAATTTAATTTTTAATTTAATTTTTAGAGATTTTCCAGAATTGAATGTATTTTTTTTCAAGGAAAATGATCCAGTTTTTATTATTTTTAAAATAAGTTTATTTATTATTTCCCTCGTGATTTTATCTGTAAGATGAGGTTTTGAAGTTGAAGGGGTTGAGGCTGAAAGTAGTTTACACGAAATAATTTACACCTTAATGTTTTGAGCTTTGAGTGCATTATTGATAATTTCAGTAATTTTAGTTTTTGCCTCATGAGCATCATTTTTACAATGATGATGATTAGATGTTGTAAATTCTGCGATAAAATCAATGTATGATTCGTCAATGCTTGTGCAATTAATTGTTTTAAATTATAATTTAATTTTTATTGTCCCGGCGACAATTTTTGTAATTTTATCCTTGACTTCTGAAAAAGAATAGTTAAATTTTTTTGGCATTTTTAAAAATGTTGAAAATTAAATAAATGGAAAATTAGCTCAGTTGGTAGAGCAGCGCCCTTTTAAGGCGAAGGCCCTGGGTTCGAGCCCCAGATTTTCCACCATTAAAATTTTAACCCCCAATGGCTTAATGGCTATAGCACTCGGCTCCAGACCGAGGGATTGTCAGTTCGATTCTGACTTGGGGGACCATTTAAAAAAATGAAAATCAGCTGAAATGCTGATTTTTTTTATTTTAGAATTATTTTTTTTGTTATTTTGATTTTTTTATTAAAATTATTTAGATAAATTTAATTTTTAATTTATAAAGAAGTGCAGTTATGGAAATAAAAAATTTAATAAAATTTTTAAAGCGGATTTTTTCTTGGCTCTCAAACTTTTCTTGGAAATTTTTTAGGAGTTTTTCAAGTTTTTTGAATTAAAACAATAATCCTATCTCACATTTTTTCTGGTAATTCAAATTCAAAAGTATCAATAATTATTAAATTTAAATCATCTAAAACTTCGTCATTTTTGCGAATATCTTCAAAAATTGATTCTGTTTGGTATGCTAAAATATATCATCATTCTTTCACAAAACAACTTGTTAATTCAAGCATAACCGTCCACGGTGCAAAAGCACGGGTTATAACCGTATCAAATTTTTCCCTATTTTTTTTATCTTGACCAAGTTCTTCTGCTCTTCATTGCAAAGTTTTAAGATTTTTTAATCATAAATTTTTTGCAATATCTTCAATAACTTTTAGTTTTTTTCAGACAGAATCTAAACTTGTAAATTTTGCTCACGGATTTGTAATTGCAAGCGGGAGAGCTGGAAAACCTCATCAGGATCACACATCAAGCACATTTTTTCATTCAAAATTAAAAACATCATTTCATAAAAGTGAATCTAAAAAATGCTTAATTACAATTTCATCTTCATTTTTTATTGAAGATGTATTTATTTTAAAAATCCATTCAGAATACAAATTAAATAAATTTTCAAATCAATTTGGTTTTTTTGTAAAAAAATATTCATATCATTCCAAATATTTTTCAAATTTCTCTTGAATTTTGCTCATAAAATTAAAATAAATTTTCTAAACTAGCAGCAAATTCTCAGCTTCAATCATAATTAAATCTTAATTTTGGGATTTTCATTTTTTGAATTTTTTTATTTACTTTGCTTTGAAAATGTCAAATTTTTGAATTTAAAAAATCAATAATATTTCTATTTTCTGGCATATTTGAAATGTAAACATCTCACCAAGATTTGTCAGATGAAACCTTGATTCCAGTGATTGTCACAAGTCAAAAATCTGGCAAAATCTCCCTTTTAAATTCTTCTGATAAAATTAAGTAAATCAGTTTCTCCATTGGTTTTTGGTCTTTCATATCAAAAAAATCTTTGTTTTATAATTATTTTTATAAAACAAAGATTTTTTATTTTTACAAGGTTTTTTTAGGAATTAAGAGTTTGTGAAATTTGGTATTTTATAACCTCTTGATATTGTTCTGTTACTCAGCAGGCTTGACATGCTTTTGATTCATCCATTTTTTTAAAATTTTTACTCACATTTTTGGATTTTTAATTCAAATTTTTGCTAAATTACATTTTTTGTAATATTTTTCTATCATAATAATTTTTTAATTTTTATTTTTGTTAAAAAATTATTTTTTTTCAATTCTGCTTAAAATGTTTTCAAAAATTTCTTTAAAATTTTCTTCTCTTGTCGAAAATGAAATTTCAAATTTTTCTCTATTTTTATTACTGATTTGGTAAGTTATTTTATTATCAGAAACTATTTTTGATCAATAATTTCAAGCAATTTTTATGGTTGTTTTTGGTCAGTTTATTTTTGAAAATTTTTCAACTTTGTTAAAATCAAATTTTAAAATATTTGAGTAAAAGTCTTTAAAATAAATCCTTAAAAATACTTCATTTCAAATTTTTAATTGTTGATAATCAAAATTATGAGGAAGATTTATTTTGAAAATTCAGAATGGAATTTGTGTAAAATCTCTTGAAAATGCAGTTTTTTTGATTTTTTCTGTGTTAAAATTTTGGAAAAAATCATTTAATTTTTTTTCTGAATTTTGGAAATTTTGGTTTAAATTTTTAGTTTTTGATACTTGCCGGTTTATTTTATTCAAAATAATATTAGCTTCAATTCTGTTAAAAAATTCCAAAACAGAAATATTTTTTTCTTTTTTATTTAAAATTTTTCTAAGTTCAGAAATATTTTGAAATACAAATCTATTTTTTTCTTTTGAAATTGAAAATTTTTTAAATTTATCAGAAAATTTTTTACTTAAATAAATTTCTTTTGCAGAAATTTTTAAATCTAAAAAATTCTCAAATCAATCAATTGTATTTAATTCGTTAAAAATAAATTTTTCTGATTTTGTTAAAGTTTGTCATTTTTTTACCTTTTTAAAAATATTTTTAATTTTTTCATCTCAATAATTTTCTATGAAATCTAAAATTTTTTTATCTAAACTATTGTAATTTACAGCAATTTTAACCATTTTCTTGATATTTTTTTCATCAAAATTTCTTTTATCTAAAAAGTATTTTATGAAAGAAAATAATTTTTTATCAACTTTTCAATTTTTATCTTTTTCTGACATTTCTTTGTAAAGTTGCTTTAAATTTACATTTCAGAAGATTTTTTTTCATTTTAAATATTTATTTCTGAATTTATTAGATGTTAAATATTGATAAACAGCAATTTTTTCATCCTCTGAAAGTGTTTTGTATTCGTATTTTTTTGGAACTTTTTTTGCTGTTGGCAAGTCCAAATTCCAAATTTTTCTAACAAAAATTCATGCATATTTTTTATTGTTTGGATTTTTATAATCTTGTCATAAAATTTTTACATTATTTTTATGTAAATATAAATTTCTAATTATTTTTTCTAATCTTGTTGAAAAAACTTGATTAGTTTTTCATTTTTTATCTTTTAATAAAAAAATTGTTTTAATTTCTCAATTTTCTTTTTTTAATTCTCAAATTATTTTTCAATAATGATATTCAGCTTTTCATAAATTTACAAAATTTGTGTAAGCAAGTGCAGAATTTGTTGAAAATAAGAATGAAATTCAAAGTGTTAATAATAGGACTTTTTTCATAGATAAAAATTAGTTTTTTGTTTAGTTTAAGGTAAAAAATATTTTTTAAAAATACAATATTTTTTATGGAAAAAATTAATATTTTATTTGTTTGTCAATTTAAAAAGTAAAAAAACTCTAAAAATACACAAAAAAGACTTGCAAAAAAAATAAACTAAATTATATTGTTTTTAACTTTTATAAAAAATAATTTTTTAATTATGACTAAAACTGAATTAATCGCTGCTATTGCTGAAAAAGCAAACATTACTAAAAAAGATGCTTGAGAAGCTGTTAACGCTTTTGTTGAAGTTGTTACTTCTGAATTGGCATCTTGATGAAAAATTGCTTTAACTTGATTTTGAACTTTCGAAGTTGCTGAAATGGCTGCTAGAAACTGAGTTAATCCAAAAACTTGAGAAAAAATCAAAATTGCTGCAATGAAAAGACCAAAATTCAAATCTTGAAAAACTTTCAAAGATGCAATTAGAAATTCTTAATTTTAAGAAATTATCTTTTAAAAAACCTGATTTATTCAGGTTTTTTTATTTGTTGATTTTTTTTATTAAAATAAAATTTTTTCATAATTTTAAAAAATTTTTTTCGTGCAAAAAGAAATTTTTTTTTGTAGAATATAAAAAATAAAATAAAAATAAATATTTTTTATGCATATTATAGCTTGATTATCACCAGATTATGTAACTTATAATCATAAAGTATGAAATAATTTTAAAAGAATTGATAAATTGATTGAACAATGAGTAAAAGAATTTTTTTTGTGATATGTACCATCTTATTGGTATGAAAATCTTGCTTTTGAGGTGTCGCCAAATTGAAGACAGCATGCAAAAGCACAAATTCAAAAAAAAGAAGTTTTAAAAGAAATTGTGGATTATGTACATTCTAAATGACTTCGTACGATGTTGACAGTAAATGCAAATTCTTATAATTCTTCAGTTTGGCCAAAAGTTAAACAAATTATTAATGATGCAGTTGAAACTTGAGTTGATGGTTTGGTTTTATCTGATTTTTGAGTTTTAAATTATTTAAAAGAAATAAATTATAAATGATTGATAAATTTATCAACAATTTTTTCAATTTATAATTCAGAGGCAATAAAATTTTTCTTGAAACAATATAAAATTGACAGAATTATTATGCCTCGTGAAGTTGCTTTGACGGAAATTCGTCAAATGTGTGAAGAATTTCCTGATACAAAATTTGAAGTATTTTTAAGTTGAGATAAATGTGTTTGGAATAATTGATTTTGTTTTGTATTTCACAACGCTTTAATTCACGACCCAAAAACTTGAAAATGAAAATATTTTCATCATTCACCATGTCAATATATTGAAAAAAATTATGATTACAGAAAGGCGACAAAGTATGAATTTAAAGATTTAATTTTATGAAGAGATGAGTTTGAATGAATTTCTGAATATGAAAAATTAAAATTGATAAATAATTTTACTGACGATACAATTGAAGATTTTTGAGAAAAATTTGTTTCATGAGAAATTGAAGATTTTTCTGAGCTTTACAAAATTTTTAGACAATTTTCAAATAAAGTTTTATTGGTTTACGATCCATCTGTTTCATCAGACAGAAAACATAATAAAGATATGCAAAGATTTATTTTTTGAGCAGATTATTTGTTGAAAAATTTTTCTGATGAATGAAAAATTTCTGAAAAAGATGAAAAAAAATTTTCTGAAATGCAAAAATTTTTAAAAGAAAAAATTCAAGAAATTTCTGAATGAAAAAAATATTATTTATCAAAAATCAAGGAATTTTGAACAGAATATATCAAAGAAATTGATACTTTTGAGTGGAACAGAAGTTGAGTTGAGGCATTTTTTAGATTAAAAGATGTAAAAAATATTGAAGCTTTGAAATTGACAAGTCGTTGAAAGGGGATGGATATGATTTTGGATTATATGACTTGAATTACAGAAGTTGAGAATAAAGTTGAGTGATTTTTATGAAAAGATAATGCGACTGGGAAGTTGGATTATTATAAGATGTGAAATAAATTGATTTAAAAAAAATAAAAAAATATGAACCTATACTTATATTACCCAAACCTAGAATCTTATAAAAAATCTTTCAAAAATCTTTTTGAAACAAAATCTTTAACTCAAATTAAACAATATTTGAGAGCATTAGAATACGAAACAGAAAAGGTTTCATTTCAATATCAAGTGCAATATGAGGCAATTTGAGAAATTAGGAAATTGTATTGAGATAATGCAAATTTGCAATCTTTAATTTACTGATTTTATTTTTGAAATGATACTTGTGAATTTTTAATTCCAAGTTTGGAAGAATTACAGGATTTTGTTTGAGAGGTTGCGAAATTTTCAAAACAGGATTGAACAAGAAAGAGAACTGTGACTTTAATTACTCCGCCAATTTGAAATTTTTGAGTAAAAAAATTAGAGCTACTTTTAGAATATTTAAATAGTTCTTGAAATAAAAATTTATGAGAAGTTGTTATAAATGACTATTGAACGTTGAATTTAATTCAAGAAAAATACACAAATTTAAAACCAATTTTGTGAAGGCTTTTTAATAAAGCTCAGAGAAATCCAGTTATGTGAGACAATGCACATCCGCAAGTTCCTGCTCAATTGTGAAAGAAAATTTTTAATAAAATTAAGAAAAATCAAGAAGAATATTACCACTCAAATCCGCTTGATTTAGATATTTACAAAGATTCTTTTAAAAATATTTGTTGAATTGAAAGATTTTGACTTGATCATGTTTGAATGTGATTAAAAAAAGAGGTTTGAGAATGAAATAAATTAGATTTATATTTTCCATATGCAATGACTTCTTGTT
The DNA here is from genome assembly GCA_021129445.1 of Candidatus Altimarinota bacterium. GTDB lineage: Bacteria > Patescibacteriota > Gracilibacteria > JAJOLG01 > JAJOLG01. The sequence continues at coordinate 7,759 of JAJOLG010000012.1, forward strand.
GAAGAAATTGTGCAACTCGCTGAATTCATGAAAAAACAGGTGAGTGGTACATGTCTGATTTGCCTTGTCAAAAATATTGTAGAAAATATGATGTTTTTTTGAATGATTGATTGCATAAAGAGTGAATTACACAAAGATGAAATGCAGTTTGGCAAACTTATGCAAGTTTTCAAAATGTTGATGAGAGTATTTTAAAAAATGATGAAAATAGGTTGATTTTTGAGGCTTTTATTCCGATTTAGAAAATTTTTTATGAAGAAAAAAATTTTAATCACAGGAAAAAATTGAATGCTTGCGAGTGAATTTTTGGAAAAATTTTGAGATAATGAAAAATTTCAAATTTTTGCTTTTGATAAAAAAGAATTGGATATTACAAAATTTTCTGAAATTGAAAAGAAAGTTTTTGTTGTGCAGCCCGATATTATTTTGAATTTTTCAGCTTACACAAATGTTGATGACGCAGAAGATATTTGAGAATGATTAAATTTTGCTGTGAATTTTGATGGAGTTGAAAATTTAGCGAAAATTTCATGAAAAAATAAAATTGATTTTATCACAATTTCAACAGATTTTGTTTTTGATTGAGAAAATGAAAATTGATATTCTGAAAAAGATTTTCCAAACCCTACAAATCAATATTGATTTGCAAAATTTTTATGAGAAAAATCTGCGAAAGAATTTAATGAAAATTCAATTATTATCAGGACTTCTTGGCTTTATTGATGATGAAAAAAATTTAAAAATTTTGTAAATACAATGCTAAATTTGTGAGAAAAACTTGAAAAATGAGAATTAAAGAAATTAAAAATAATTGCAGATCAATTTTGAAATCCGACTTATTGCTGAGATTTAGCAGATTGAATTTTTAAAGTTTTGGAAAATATTGAAAAATACAGATGAAAAATTTTTCATTTTTCAAATGAAATATCTGATAAAAATAATAAAAAAATTTCCTGGTTTGATTTTGCAGAAGAAATTTTTTTACAATCTTGAAAAAAAATTTGAGAAAATGTTTGAAATATAAAAAAAATTTCTGTCTCAGAATACAAAAGAAAGGCAAGAACTCCAAAATTTTCAATCTTGAAAAATAATTCTGAAATTAAAATTTGAGATTGGAAAATTTGATTGAAAAAATATTTTGAAAAAATTTTATAAATTAGAATTTTTAATTTTATTAAAAAAAAATATTTTTATTTTTTTTTACATTATTTTTTTTGAAAAATGATTTTTTTTTTGTATAATTTAAGAAAAAATAAAAAGAAAAAATGAATCTAAAAGATAAATTTTTAAACACAATAAACAAAATCACAGATTCACATAATAAAATTAAAGAGAAATCATCTTGATTGTTTGGTTTTTTTAATAGAAAAAAAAATGTAGATGAAAATTTATTGAAAAATAATATT
>JAJOLG010000012.1:9264-16710 GCA_021129445.1 Candidatus Altimarinota bacterium
ATTGAAGAAGAGGTGGGAGAAAAATTGGAAAAAAAGTTAGAAGGAAAAAAAATAGAAAATATTACTGATAATCTTTGAGATGAAAAAATAGTAAAAACAGATGAATTGATTATTAAAGATAATAATAAAAATTTATTTTCTGATTTGTTTGATGATAAAAAAAATGACAATAGAGAAGATGATTGATGAAAATGAGATATTTTTTCTTGAGTATTGAAAAAGAATAAAACGATATCTATTTCTGCTACACAAGAAGAAATAGAAGAAGAGTGAAAAAAGCAAAAAAAGAAATTTACAATTGATGATTTTTGAGTTATTTTAAAACATTTAAACTTACATTTAGTAACAGTTTTATTTTTGATTTTATCGATTATTTTTTCATCTGTGTTATTTTTTTATATAGTTTTTGATTCAAAAAATTATATTTTTTCATATTTTTGATGACATACTTTATGATCAAAAATAGAAGATATAAAAAATAAAGTAAAAGAAAAAGAGCAAATTTTAAAAAAAATTGAATTATCTGTAAAAAAAATGGTTTGAGATATTCCTCAAAAAATTTACTTAAATACACCTCAATTTATTTCTTTGGAGAAAAAACTAAAAGAACAATTATTACAGTTTTATAACCCTAAAACATGAATGTTAAAAGCTGGTCTTACAAGTGAAGAAAAATGACAAATTGCTATTTTATTTAACAAATATCCTGAATTAAATGCTTTAAAAACAATTTTTGTGAAACAGGATGTTTTAAATACTATTATTAATAATAGAATTTATTGGAAATCGGTTTATAAAGATTTAATTGATGCAACAAATAATGTTTTTGCATATAATGAAGTTATTCATTATGTTAAGTATGATAATTTTTCTGTAAATGAAAAATGAGAAATTACAGTTAGTTGAAAGGTGACAGACCCATCTGGTAAGGTTTTTGCACAATTATTTAGATTAGAAAAAGCATTAAATGATAGTCCTCATTTTAGCTGAGTATCAATTAATAATTTTAATAAAACTATTAATCCTGATAAAAATGTTTGATGAATGGTTACAAATATTAGTTTAAGGTTTAATTATTATAAATAATATTTTATGTGAATTGTATTAAGTGAAAATTTAAGCCGTAGAAAGAAAAAGAAATGATTATTTGATTTTGTAGATTATAATAATATTTATGTTATTGTTTTTACATCTTTTATTTTGCTTGCCTCTATTTTGTGAGTTTTATTTTGGTTTTATCAAAATTATTTTTTACAAAATTTTAATAAATTTATTAAAACTATAATTGATTATAATAAAAATAATATTATAATTGTTTGAACAGAAGATTGAAAATATAAATGACTTAATTATCAAGAAAAATTTTTAAGAGATGTTGAAAAAAAAATTAAAATTACTTCTTGAGAAAATCAAAAAGATTTAGTATGAAAAATAAATTCTGCATTACCTGATGTTCTAGAAAAAGAATTTGTTATAAAATTTTTTGAAGATTTATTTTTAACAATTTCTACAAAAAATAGCCCTGTTATTTTAAATTCAGTAAATGTTTGATCTGCTTCATATAATGAATTAGAATTATGAAAATGAGAAAAAATAAAATATAAAAAATATCCAATCTCATTATGATTTTCTGCTTCAGATAAAGAATACAATAGAATTTTGGATATTATTCAAGTGTCATGATTATTTAATAAAAAGTATTATTTTAAAGGCTCAGTTTTACCAGTAATGACAGTTTCTGCTGTACAAATGAATTTTTCAGATAAAAATAAATGAAAAGAAGTTGTAGATGATACACCAAAATGAAGATCTCTTCAATTGTTTATGTATTCTTATTGAGATAAAGAAAATAAAATAAAAAAATAAAAATAAAATATGAGTGAAAATAATAACAATTTTGACAGACTAGTTGATGCAATTTTAGATTGAGATGCTACTCAGATGGCAAATTTTGTAATTTTACATTCATTAAAAGTATGAGCTTCGGATATTCATATAGAACCATGAGAATGAAATGTTAGAATCAGAATTAGAATTGATTGAGTTTTACATAGTTTGACAGAATATCAACCTTCACTTCATGATGCGTTTATTGCAAGGATTAAAATTATGTCAAAACTTCAAACTGATGAAAAAAGAATTCCTCAGGATTGAGTGATAAATACGAGTTTAGAAGGTTGATGAGAGGTTGATCTTCGTGTGTCTACACTTCCAACTGTGACATGAGAAAAAGTTTGTATGAGAATTCAGGATAAAACAAAAACAATTCCAACTTTTAAAGAAATGTGAATTAGAGCATCTTGACTTCATAATTTAGAAACAGCAATTAAAAAACCAAACTGAATTGTTCTTGTTACTTGACCAACATGATCATGAAAAACAACAACTCTTTATTCTGCCTTATCTGTTTTAAATCAAGACGGAGTAAATATCATGACAGTTGAAGATCCTGTGGAAATTAAAATGGCATGATTAAATCAATGTCAGGTTGTTGAAAAAATTTGATACACTTTTCCAATAGCTTTAAGGGCTGCTCTTCGTCAGGATCCAAATATTATTATGCTTTGAGAGATTCGTGATAAAGAAACTGTTGAAATTGCATTAAGAGCTGCAATGACATGACATTTAGTTTTATCTACAATTCATACAAATAGTGCTGTTTCTACTATCAACAGGCTTTTGGATATGTGAGTAAAACCATTCTTGATTGCTTGAACGGTAAATGCAATTCAGGCACAAAGGCTTGTTAGAAGGATTTGTCCTAATTGTATTGAGAAATATACACCAGATGAACATATTATTGAAGATATTAAAAAAGAACTTGAATGATTACCTGATTCTGAGTGACTTGATGTATCAAAATTAGATTCCATTGTTTTGTCAAGATGAGCTTGATGTGAAGAATGTAATGATACATGATTTAAATGAAGAATGTGAATTTATGAAGTTTTGGAAGTTGATAGGGAAATTGAAGAAATGGTAGTTGCATGAAGGTGAGAATTATCAATTTTAAAAAGAGCAAAAGAAAAATGATTTGTAACAATGATTCAAGATTGAATAATAAAAGCAATTGCTTGATTTACTACAATTGAAGAGATTTTTAATATTGTTAATACTTAAAAAATAAAAAATGGCACAAGGTTTAGATATTAAAGATGGAGCAGCTTGATGAGTTATTTTAAATGAGAAGTCAGAATATGAATGACTTTGATTACTTAAAAGTATAGATTTTTGGTTTGCAGAACATTCTTCAGTTTGAGTAAAAGATAAAGTAGTTTTTTTTAGGCTTTTAGCAACAATGGTTTGAGCATGAATGAGTCTTGATAAATCTTTGGATGTTTTACAAGATCAGGCTTCATCGCCAAAATTAAAGAATATAATCAAAAAAATTCTTTCAATGATTCAAGATTGAATTGAATTTTCTACTGCAATGACAAGGTTTCCTGATGTTTTTGCATCATCAGAGGTTTGACTTGTAAAAGCTTGAGAAAAATCTTGAAAATTAACAGTTGTTTTAAAAAATCTTGCTGATCAAATTGAGTCATCTGCACAATTAACATGAAAAATAAAGTGAGCAATAATGTATCCAGCTATGATGGTTATTGTTGTTCTTTTTGCAATTGTTGCAATTATGATTTTTGTAATCCCTGAAATTAAAAAAATGTTTGAGTCAATGTGAGCACAACTTCCACAAATGACAACAATGTTGATAAACACCTCTGATTATTTAACTTCAAAAAATAAATTGATTTGATTGAATAACACCTTAGTTTTATTTATGTATATTTGATTATTTGTGATGTGATTTATTTACTTTAAAAAAACAAAAAAATGAGAAAAGATTTATAATCTTTTCATGTTAAGAACTCCATTGTTTTGATCTTTAATTAGAAAAATGGTGATTGCAAAATTTTGTAGATGATTGACAATTTTAATTTGATCTTGAATGTCTTTGATAAATTCTCTTTATCTTTTATCTGAAATGGTTTGAAATGAGGCTTATAGATTAAGAATTTTAAGGATTATTTCTGATGTGAAGCAGTGATTAGATATGTCTCAAAATATGAAAAGAGATTCTCTTTATTTTCCTCCAATGCTTGTTTCTATGATTGCTGTTTGAGAAGAAACTGCTCAATTAGAAGAGGTGTCAAAAAAAGTTGCAGAATTTTATGAAGAAGAGGTTGACACTGCTGTTAATTCACTGATGTCACTTTTAGAACCAATTATTATTGTTGTTGTTTGACTTGTAATTTGATGAATTATTGTTGCGGTTATGCTTCCAATTTTATCAATTTCTGATATTGTAAAATAGTTTTTTCTATAAAATTATTTCATTTTTACAATTTCAAATTCAATATTTTCTCATTTTTTTCTTCATTTTTTAATAATAATTTTTGCAGTATTTCAATTTTTTATTTTTCATAAAATAATTTCTTCTGATAATTTTTCTTCAATCATTTCCTGTATTGTTCTTCTAACTTTTCTTGCTCATGAATCCGCATCATAAGAAATATTTGCGATACTATCGATAATATTTTTTGAATAATTTAATTTTAAATTTTGCTCAGAAATTCTTTTTTCTAATTCTTTTAATTGAAGTTTTACAATTTGTTTAATTGCTTTTTTATCAAGCGGATTGTAAACCAAGATTTTATCAATTCTATTTAAAAGTTCTGGTAAAAAATAATCTTTGATTTCTTCTAAAACTTCAGCTTTTTTTTCTTCAAAATGTTCTTTTGCATTTTGCAATTCATCTTTTTCATCAGTTGCAAATCAAATTTGACTAGCTTCTTTTGTTAAAGTTTCTGCTCAAATATTTGAAGTCATTACAATAATTGTATTTTTAAAATTAATTTTTCTTCATTTTCAGTCAGTTAAAACTCAATCTTCAAGGATTTGAAGTAAAATATTGTATGATTCCGGGTGTGCTTTTTCAATTTCGTCAAATAAAACGATAGAATACGGCTTTTTTCTAACAGCTTCTGTTAATTGACCACCATCTTCATGTCAAATATATCATGCGCTTGCACCAATTAAACGACTTACATTGTGTTTTTCTCAAAATTCACTCATATCAATTTTTATCAAAGCATCTTTTGAGTCAAAAAGTTCTTTTGCTAAAACCTTTACAGTTTCAGTTTTTCAAACTCATGTCGGTCAAAGTAATAAAAATGATCAAACTGGTCTATTTGGAGATGAAATTCAGGCTCTATTTCTCAAAATTGTTTTTGAAATTTTTTCTAAAATATCATCTTGTCAAATAATTTTTAATCAAAGATCTTTTCAAAGTTTTACAAGTTTTTTGTTGTCATCATTTGATGATTTTATTGATTCTATTCAAGTTGCAAGTGAAACTGCTTCCAAAATGTCTTGTTTTCAGATTGTTTGAAGTTTATCTTTATCAATTTTATTATTTATAATTAACTCTTCAATATCAGCTTTAATTCATTCCTCTTCATTTTTTAATTCAATTCATTTTCAAAAATTTTGTTGGTCGATAGCTTTTTTCTTTTCTTTTGCAATTTCTGATAATCTTTTTTCCAATTTTTTCTTTTTTTTCAAAATTTCTGGATTTAAGAAATTTCATTTTTTTGCACATGCTTCATCAAGTAAATCAATTGCTTTATCTGGCAAAAATCTTTCTGGAATGTATCTTTTTGAAAGTTTTATTGATGATTCCAGTACTTCATTTTCAATTTTTACATTGTGATATTTTTCAAAAGATATTTTTATTCATTTTAAAATATCCAAAGTTTCTTTTTCGCTTGGTTCATCAACTATAACCTTTTGAAATCTTCTGTCCAAAGCTTTATCTTTTTCAATTTTTTTTCTGTATTCATCAATTGTTGTTGCTCAAATAATTTGCACTTCTCATCTCGCCATTGCTGGTTTCAAAATATTTGCTCAATCAAGATTTCAGTCAGGATTTCACAATCAAACAAGTGTGTGAATTTCATCAATAAATAAAATAATATTATTTTCTGAATCGGATGCTTCTTCAATAATTACTTTTAATCTCTCTTCAAATTCTCATCTAAAAGTTGTTCATGCAACCAAATCTCATAAATCTAAACTTAAAACTTTTTTTCATAAAATGCTAAATGGAACTTCTCAATTTTGTATTCTTATCGCAAGTCATTCAGCAATTGCAGTTTTTCAAACTCATGCTTCTCAAATTAAAACTGGTGAATTTTTTGTTTTTCTATTTAAAATATTTACAACTCTCTCAATTTCTTTATCTCTTCAAATTATTGGGTCAATTTTTCATTCTTTTGCTAATTTTGTGAAATCAGTAGCAAAAAAATCCAACATTTCAGTTTTTGATTTTACCTCTTTATTTTGTTTTTTTAAATCATTTACTTCTTCTGCTCAAATTCAAATTACCATTCATCATCATTTTCATCAAATTGCTCATTCAAGCATTGAAAAAATTCCTCATAAAGTTCATCATCATTTTTTTATTACCGTACTATTTTGATTTTGGTCAAAAACTCATGGTAAAAGTTTAAATCAATCTTTCAAAGAAGTTTTTATAATATTTGTATCAACTTCTAATTCATTTAAAATAATGTATCCTGCTGATCTCATATTTGAACAAATCGCATACAAAAGATGTTCTGTTCAAACAAAAGTATGTTTGTTTTTAAATGCAATTTTTAATGCATCTTCAATTACTTTTGCCAAATAAACTGTCATTTTTCAGTTTACAGTGCTTCTTTTTCAAAAGTTAAATTTTAAAATTGCACCTTCCAAAATTTCATAATCAATTCACAAAGACATTAAAACATCAAATGGCAATTGTCATGGAATTGATACAATTCAGAGCAATAAATGTTCAGTTCAGATTACTCATGCATCTGTTTCATTGCTAAAATTTTCTGCAAATTGTAATGCAATTTTTGCTTCGTCTGTAAATCTATCAAAAGGATTTGTTTGTTGTCTTTTTTTTACTGGCATATTTTTTTTAAATTATTTTAAAATTCTCGCAAAGAATAAGAATTTTTTTGAAGAAATAAAAATTTTTTTGGGTAAAAAAAAATTTTTTGGCATTTTGTAAAATTATTTTTGGTTTTTTGAAAATTTTTTTGATTTTAGGAAAAAATATTTGAATAATGTAAAAAAATAAAAACTAAAAAATATGTATAAATTAAAAAAAATCTCAGATAAAAATATTTGGAATAATTTTACGATTAAAAATGCAAAATTTTATTCATTTTTAAATTCTTGGGAGTGGTGAAAATTTAATGAAAAGCAGTGAAATCAGGTTTTTTATTTTTGAATTTATAAAAATGAAGATGAGCTGGTTTGAATTTTTATGATGATTTTGCACAAGGCAAAAAGGTGAACTTATTTATTTTGTCCGCATTGACCGCAGATTTTGGAGTCAGAAAATTTTTTTGAAGTTCTTGAAAATTTAAAGCCTCAATTAAAAAAAATCGCCAAAGA
>JAJOLG010000005.1:0-1336 GCA_021129445.1 Candidatus Altimarinota bacterium
GTGATAATTTTTCTTTTCAAATTATTTTACTTGTATCTAACTTTTCTGCTGATGTTCATTTTTCAATTTCCTCTAAAATTATATCCATTATTGGTCACATTTGTTCAACCATTTTTTCAGCTCATGCGAAATTTTCTTCGTCCATTTCTGATAAATTTATTCATACACTTGTTGCTGATAATGGTCACCAGATATTGATATAATTTATATTTCAAGAAACTTTCATATTTTCAAAAAAGTTTCAGTTTTTTTCTGATTGGAGAATTTTAGATAATTGTTCTGTATTTGTAAAAGATGTTCATAAATTTATAAAAAATCATACAGTGTTTATTCATGTATTTGAATGAATTTCGGTATTTTCTGTAATATTTTTTTGTAAAAGTTGTTTTGAAACTCAAATTCATGGAACTATTTTTCAGTCTGGTAATTGAATTACTCAAACTTCAAGACTATCTAACCATCAATTCATTAATTTTTCAATGTTAAATGATAAACCTATTCATTTTGCAACTCATAGCGATGCTCATATTCATTGTAATCTTATTTTATCGCAGATATCATTCCAGTCTTCATCTGTTAATTTTTCTTGAATTCAGTGAAGGTTATCTTTTAATTTTTCTTTTATTTTTTCATCCGTTAATGTTTTTTTTGCTTGTTTTATTATTTCTTTCTCAAAATTATTTTCTAATTTTAAATATTCTTTAAAAAATTTACTATCTCCATTTTTTATAAAAAGTGGCTCAGGTGTGTGTAATGTTCATAAAACAAGTTTTAGCCTTTCATGGAATTGAGTTTTTAAGGTTGGGTCTTTCATTAAATTTTTTGCAAATTCTTTTGAATCTCAAAGTTCCAAATTTGCAATTAAATTTGGAAAATTTTCTTTTGTTGTGAAATTTTTTATTTCAGATTCTGACATTCATTCAATTTTATCACTTTTTATGTCTGCTCATCTATCAAAATCAAATAAATAATTTTCAAACTTATTAAAATCTTTTATTTCTCAGGTTTTTGTATCAATAACTCATTCATCTTTTTCTTCTTGTGATGCTAAAATATCTTTATTTTTAACAAAAACTTCAACTAGCTGAAAAATTGCTTGTCATTCTTGTTCATAAAGCCAATTATTTTTTGGTTGATATCATGCATCTTTGAAAAATGAACGGATATCTGAGTATGTTTTTTCATCTTCTTCAAATCAAAAATCATCATCTGAAGTTCAATTTAGAATTTTATCAACTGTTTTTTGTTGCAAAGTTTTTTCTGGTTTTAAACTTTGTAATTTTTTATATAAATTTTCTATTCATCAGTTTTCACTTGCAAGTTTTGCAAAAGTTTT
>JAJOLG010000005.1:1436-3833 GCA_021129445.1 Candidatus Altimarinota bacterium
TGAAAAAAATATTTTTCTTTTCAAAAAATTTTTCATTTTTAATAAAAATATCTTTTTCAGATATTAAAAATTTTTTTTCACCGAATAAATTATTTTTGTTTTTCATATTTTTTTATTTTTAAAAAATCTTTACATTTTACATATTTTTTTTGATTTTTTTGAAAAAAATATTGAAAAATACCTAAAATATTTTATTTTAGGTTTTGTGATTTTTTTTAAAATCTACACAAAAATTTTTCACAAAAAATAACTTGCAAAAAAAATTTTTTATTCAAAAATTATTTTCACCAATAAAAATAATAAAAAATTATGTATCTTTTTAATTTTATAAAAAAATATTTTTTAGTAATTGCAATTTTTGCTCTGATTTGAGGAGTTTCTTGATATTTTTGATGAAAATATTTTTGAGAAAATTATGTTAAATTAAAATTATTTACAACAGTTTCAGTTTCTGATGAAAATTCTTCGGTTTCTGAAAAAGAAAAAGCTGCGACTTTTTTTTGAGAAACATTGATTTGATGGTTTCAAAATCCATCTTTCACAAATTATATTTTACAAAAATATAATTGAAAAAATTCAATTACAGCTTACAAGCAAGAAAGGCAAAATTTAGTAATTGCAATCAAGTCTTCAAGCGAAGAATGAGCACAAAATATTGCTCGTGATACTTATTCATTTTTAAACAAAAAAATTGCACAATTGAATAAAAATGCAAAGTCAAAATATTCTTTAATTGATCAATGATATGTATTTCAGAAATCTTTTGATGTAAAAATAATTTATGCAATTTTATTTTTTGTTTTATTATGATTTTTTACGACAATGTTTTTTGTAGTGAGAGATTATTTAAAATGAGTAATTTTATCAGAAAATGATGCAAAAAAAATTTTGTGATGACATTTGATTGATTACATTTCCGAAGATTTTACAAAAAATGATTATTCAATAATTTCAGTTTGAATTCAAAAATTAAAATGACTTGTGATTTTGTGAGGAGTTTGAGTTGATATTGAAAAGTTTTCAATTTGATTATCTCAAAAGCATAGTTTTTCAGGTGAAGATATGGTTTTGATTGATTGAGATTTGGAAAAAAGGTGATTGCATTATGAAATGGGACTTTCTTCAAGATTGCAAAATTTGAAATGAATTACGAATTTAAATTGAGAAAATTCAGAAATTAAATTGCTTGAAAATAAAAAATCTGATGATGAAAAAGCTGAAAAAGAAAAAGAAAAAAATCATAATTTATATTTACAAAATACACTTGATGAAAATTTAAAATTTATTCCAGCGTGAACTTGAAATCGAGTTGCATACGATGTTTTAGATCAATTATCAGACAAGGTTAGAATTTTAATTCATACTCATTTGCCAAAAAATGCGGATATGTTGAGATTTAAAAAATGAACTTTGATTTTATTGATTAAGATTTGAGTGACAAAAATTGAGGATTTACAGAGAATTAAAGAGGCTTGGGGGTGAGATATTAAATATGTTATTGTGAAATAAATTTAAAAAATGAAAAAATTTCTATTCCTAATTTTCTTAATTTCATTTTTTATAATTTATTGACTTGCCCAGCATTTTTCACTGAATAAAAATTATTTTTCAGTGAATTTTTTTGATTTAAAATTGTGAGATTGAATTTTGATTCGTTCACCTGATGATAAAATTATTTTGATTGATGGGGGAGATTGAGATCAGATGATTTCAAAAATTTCTAAAAAAATGTGATATTTTGGGAGAAAAATCGATTATATTTTTGTGACACATTACGATTCCGATCACCTGACTTGATTGATTTCAATAGTTAAAAAATTTAAAATTTGAACAATTTTTGTAAATTGAAAGCAGAGAAAAACAGCAGAATTTTTGAAATTTTTTGAAGAAATTGAGAAAAATAATTCTGGAATTATCGTAAAAAATTTTTCTGAGTTAAAAAATTTTTCAAATTGTGAGAAAATTTTTTTGTGAAATGATAAAAAAAAATTTTCTGTAAATGAAAAAAAATATTGTGAAAAAAATTTTTTTCTTGCAAAAAATATGCTTTTAAAACCAATTTTCCCGATTTGAAATGATTTTGTGAAAATGAAAAATATTTGAAATTTTTCGCTTGTGTTTGAAATTTTTTTTAAAAATTCTGAAAATTGAAAAATCACAAAAATTTTATTTACATGAGATGCGGAATATGAAATTGAAAAGATTTTGTTGGAAAAAAATCTTTTGTGAAAAGTGGATTATTTAAAAATCCCGCATCATGGTTCGAAAAGCTCGTCTTTAACAGGTTTTATTTTGGCTACTTCTCCAAAAATTTGAGTGATTATGGCATCAAAAGATAATAAATTTTGACATCCGCATTGAGAAATTGTTGAGAGATATAAAAAATTTTGAGTAAAA